>MKRV01000287.1 GCA_001897995.1 Alphaproteobacteria bacterium 65-37
TGGTGAAGAAGCGCCGCAGGAACAACGCCAGCCAGTGGCGAATTTCCGCCAGGCTGTAAGCCCGTCGCGCCGCGCCGTCGAGATTGGCAGGCCACGCCCCCTTCTCGACATCGTGCCAGGCATTCCAGGCCAGGAACGCGATCTTCGACGGCCGATATCCCAGCCGCGTCAGATAGAAGAGATTGAAGTCCTGCAGGGCATAGGGTCCGACCGACTGCTCGGTCGACTGGATCGCCCCGCCGGCACCGGCGGGGATGAGTTCCGGCGAGATTTCGGTGTTCAGGATGTCGTGCAGGATCCCGGCCGTCTCCTCGTCGACGTCGCCCGATGCCGCGACGAACCGGATCAGATGCTGGATCAGCGTCTTGGAGACCGAGCCGTTGGGATTGTAGTGCGACATGTGATCGCCGACGCCGTAGGTGCACCAACCGAGGCCGAGCTCGGACAGGTCACCCGTGCCGACCACCAGGCCGCGATGCTGGTTGGCGAGGCGGAACAGATAGTCGGTGCGCAATCCCGCCTGTACGTTCTCGAAAGTGACGTCGTAGACCTTCTTGCCCTTGGCGAAAGGATGGCCGATGTCGGCCAGCATTTGCGTTGCCGCCGGCTTGATGTCGATCTCGTCGGCCGTCACCCCCAGAGCCTTCATCAGGCGCCAGGCATTCTTGTGCGTCTTATCCGACGTGCCGAAACCCGGCATGGTGTAGGCGAAGATGTTCTTGCGGCTGAGGCCGAGCCTATCCATGGCGCGGCAGGTCACGATCAGCGCATGGGTGGAGTCGAGGCCGCCCGACACGCCGATGATCGCGTTCTCCGTCCGGCTCGACTGCAGACGCTGCGCCAGCCCCTGCACCTGGATGTTGTAGGCCTCGTAGCAATTGTCCCGCAGCTTGGCGGGATCGGACGGGACATAGGGAAAACGCTCGATGGCGCGCTCCAGCGCCACCTTGTTCTTCGGCGGCTCGAACGCGAATGAAATGCGACGGAAACGATCGACGCGTTCGCGTTCTTCCTGCGCGCAATCGGCATAGCCGCCGTAGCGCAAGCGCTCCTGGCGGATGCGGCCGAGGTCGACGTCGGCATGGACGAGGGTCGAGTCCTTCTCGAAGCGCGTCGATTCGACGAGCTGGTCACCGAGTTCGTAGACCGCCGCATGGCCGTCCCAGGCAAGATCGGTCGTCGACTCGCCCGGTCCTGCTGCTGAATAGGCGTAGGCCGCGATCGCCCGCATCGACTGGCTGCCGCAGAGCAGACGCCGCGCCTCGGCCTTGCCGATGGTGATGTTGCTGGCGGACAGGTTCACGAGCACTTCCGCACCGGCCATGGCAGCATGGCTCGACGGCGGAATCGGCACCCAGACGTCTTCGCAGATCTCGACATGGAAGCTGAAGGCCAGCCCCTGTGCCTGGAACAGGAGGTTGTTGCCGAACGGCACGGACTGGCCCGCCAGCTCGATCTCGTCACGATTGACGTTGGCGCCGGAGACGAAGTGGCGCTTCTCGTAGAACTCGCGATAGTTCGGCAGGTAGATCTTGGGAACGACACCCAGAATCCGGCCGCGATGGATCGCCACCGCGCAGTTGTAGAGGCGGCTGGCGACGCGCAGTGGCGCGCCGACGATCAGCACCGGAAAGAGCTTGCGGCTGGCCGCCACGACCTCGGCGATCGATGCCTCGACTTCGTCGAGCAGGGCATCCTGCAGCAGCAGATCGTCGATCGAGTAGGAGGACAGGCCGAGTTCGGGAAACACCATTACCGCGGCGCGAACCTTATCGCCCTGTGCTGCGAGCTTCAGTGTCTCGGCAAGATTGTAGGCGGTGTCGGCCACCTTGGTGCGCGGCACGCAGCAAGCCACGCGCACGAACTCGTGGGAGTAGAGCGAGAAGAAATCGGACATCGGGACTCCAGCGATCCTCTACGGTCCGATAGCGCTCGTATCCGATCAAGGTCTGGTGGTTAGGCGATGGTGGGCGCGACAGGGATTGAACCTGTGACCCCTGCCATGTCAAGACAGTGCTCTACCGCTGAGCTACGCGCCCATCGCCTGCTATCGCAGAGCGCCCGAGCGCTCGGCAATGCGGAAGGCCGGTCGTCTACATCGCTGACAGCCGGTTGGCAAGTGCGTGACGCGTGACGCGCTTCGTTTCGCGGGTTATTAGCAAGGAATGGACGATCTTCCGGCCCTGCCCGACCACGAGGCCCTGGATTGCCGGCTGCCAGAACGGCAAACGGTGCCCGTAGTGGTGGCATCGCCGCACAGTGGATCGTTCTATCCCCCGGAGTTCCTCGATCAGGCGGCGGTGCCTCTGGCGGCCCTGCGGCGGGCCGAAGACGCCTTCGTCGACGATCTTTTCAGCGCGGCCCCTGCGCTTGGCATGCCATTCCTGGCGGCGCGTTTTCCGCGGTCCTACGTGGACGCCAACCGCGAGCCCTATGAGCTCGATCCAGGCATGTTCGAGGGCCCGCTGCCCCGACCACTCAATCACCGGACGACGCGTGTCGCTGCCGGCCTCGGCATGATCCCGCGTGTCGCTGCCAGCGGCGAGGCGATCTATCGCGGCCGTGTCCCGTCGGAAACCATCGAGCGGCGCCTCGAAACCTGCTGGCGCCCCTATCACACCGCCCTTTCCCTGCTGGTCGAGCGCACCTACAGCACGTTCGGCGGGGCCCTGCTGGTCGATGCGCACTCCATGCCGTCCTCGGCCTCCAATCTCGGCGGTCGCGATCGCGATGGCCGCGTCGACATCGTGCTGGGTGACAATCACGGCGAGTCTTGTGCGCCCGAGCTTGTGACTTGTGCAGAAGCCTGGCTTCGCGCGCGCGGGCTGCGGGTTCACCGCAACCAGCCTTATGCCGGTGGCTTCACGACACAGTGCTACGGTCGGCCCTCACTCGCGCGGCATGCTCTGCAGATCGAAATAAACCGCGCCCTCTACATGGATGAGACGCGGCACGAACGACTGCCGACGATCGGCGTGTTCACGAAGCTGATTACTGGTTTCCTGGAAGAGATCGGAAGTCAGGCGGCATCACTACTGCTGCCTCAGCAACTCGCCGCTGAGTAACCAACCGAAGAGTAGCCAACCCGAGGCCAGAAACGCCGGGACAAAAAAAAGGGGCCGTGACAAGCACGGCCCGAGTTTAGGGAGGAAACGCCCAAGACGGGCATACAGCAAACAAAGAGGCCACCGAGGTGGCGTTTGCTGCCCGCTAAGAATGGTGCACCTGCGAAGGGATTTCAAGAACAAAAAAGAGCCCTGAATTCACATGTTTAACGTCTCTTCGCGTATGCAGCGGAGTGTGTCTTTTCTGCAACGCACAATAATCCTGGGACGCAGCTATGCGCCGAGGACATCGCTTATGCACAAGCAGCCGACGTGCATTTTTGTAGGCTGTTCAAAGACTTGAAGCTGGGATGGAGGAAGTGTTGGCCAAGAAATTTGTTGTTGCAATGATGATGCATGAAACAAACACGTTCTCCCCCCTCCCGACGCCGATCGAGTCCTTTGCCCGCTCGGGCACTTTGAGCGGTCCCACGGCCATCCGGGAGGCCGAGGGTACCAACACCTCCCTGGGCGGCTTCATCGACGTCGCCCGCAAGGCTGGCGCCGAATTCGCCGTCCCTATGGCGGCGTCGGCCAATCCCTCGGGGCTGGTCACCAAAGCCGCCTACGAGCAGATGACGACGGCGATCGTCGACGAGGTGAAAAAGGGCTGTGACGCCGTGCTGCTCGCCCTCCACGGCGCCATGGTCGCCGAACACTACGACGACGGTGAAGGCGAACTGCTGAATCGGATCCGCGCGATCGCCCCCGACGTACCGATCGCGGTCGCGCTCGATTTCCACACCCAGATGACCGACGCCATGATCAACGGCGCCAGCATCATCACCGGCTATCGCACCTACCCCCACATCGATATGGCCGACACCGCGGAGCGTGCCGGGCGCACCCTGATCCGGATGCTGGCCGGCGAGGTCGAGCCCAAGATGGTCTGGGGAAATCGTCCGATCATGAGCAGCTCGCTGGTCCACACGCCTTCGCGCGAGCCGATGAAGACGCTGATGGGCATGGCCAACCAGGCCGAAGACAGCGGCCAGGTCCTGAATGCCTCCGTGTTCGGCGGCTTCCCGCAGGCGGACATCCCCCACCTCGCTTTGTCCTCCGTCATCGTCTGCGACAAGCGGACGGCCGAAGGCGAGATCTTGCTGAACAAGATCCTCGATACGGCCTGGGAGAAGCGCGAAGGCTTCCTCTTCCATCCGGAACCGCTCAGCGTCCAGGTGGCACGTGCCAAATCCTACGACGGCGGCCCGATCGTCATGGCCGACCACGGCGACAATACCGCCTCGGGCGGCACGCAGGACGTGATGAGCGTCATCGAAGAGGCCATGAAGCAGGATATCGAGGACGCCTGCGCCGGCCCGATCTGCGATCCAGCCTCGGTCGACCAGATGATCAAGGCGGGTGTCGGCGCCGAAGTGACCCTCGATCTCGGCGGCAAGGTCGACATGCCGGCCATGGGGCTGAAGGGCAAACCGCTCAAGGTCACCGGCAAGGTGAAGGCCATCACCGACGGCCAGTTCGTCGTTACCGGCCCGATGGCGACCGGTACCACGATACGCATGGGCCGCACGGCCGTCCTCGATACGGGCAAGATACAGATCGTGGTCTCGGAGAAGCGGTCCGAACCCTTCGATCTCGGCGTCTTCACCCATTGCGGCATCGATCCGCGTCGCAAGAAGTACGTGCTGATCAAGTCGCGGCAGCACTTCCGCGCGGGCTTCGAGCCGATCGCCAAGCACATCGTGATGTGCGACGGCGACGGCTGCACCGCCTCCGACCTCAAGCTGTTCAAGTATACGAGGGTCAAGCGGCCGCTATACCCATTCGACCTCGACATGCGGCTCGGCCGCAACGAAGCGTAGGAGTTCCGACATGGCTGCTTATGACCTCGTCATCCGCAACGGCAAGGTGGCCGACGGGACCGGTAAGACGCTGTTTGCCGCCGACGTGGCGCTGAAGGGCGATCGTATCGCCGCCGTCGAGGCGCCCGGCTCCCTAAAGGGCGACAACGAGATCGACGCCAAGGGCAAGGTGGTGGCGCCCGGCTTCATCGACGTGCACACGCACGACGATACCGCCCTGATCGACAATCCCACCATGGCGATGAAGGCCAGCCAGGGCGTGACCACCGTCGTCTGCGGCAACTGCGGGGCCTCGGCCGCGCCGTTCACGCGCGACGATATCGGCCATTTCCTCACCTTGATCGTCAAGAAGCAGGAGAATGTCGCCAAGAGCTTCGCCGAGTTCGCCGGCAAGGTCGAAGCAGCCAAGCCAGCCATCAACGGCGCCTTCCTGATCGGCCATTCGACACTGCGCATGAATGCCATGGGCGACAACCTCGCTCGCCAGGCGACGTCTTCGGAAATCGGCGTGATGCGCGACCTGCTCGACCAGAGCCTGGAGCAAGGTGCCATCGGCATGTCGAGCGGACTGTTCTATCCGCCGGCGATGGCCGCCTCGACCGACGAGGTCGCCGAGATCGCCAAGCCGTTGGGCAAATGGGGAGGCGTCTACACCGCCCATATGCGCGACGAAGGCGACGATATCCTGAAGTCGATGGACGAGACCTTCGAGATCGGCCGGCGTGCCGGCGCGGAAGTCATCGTCTCGCACCACAAGTGCTCGGGCCGCACCAACTTCGGGCGCATGAAGGAAACGCTGCCCAAGTTCACCGAAGCGATGAAGCAACAGCAGATCGCCTTCGACGTCTATCCCTACGTCGCGGGATCGACGATCCTGCGCAAGGAGATGCTCGATCGCGCCGACAAGGTGCTGATCACCTGGTCCGACACGGTGAAGGGCGTGAGCGGCCGCGACCTCAAGGAGATTGCGGCGGAGATGGGCTGCTCGATCCACGACGCGGCCGATCGGCTGCAACCGGCCGGCGCCATCTACTTCATGATGGACGAGAAGGACGTGCAGAGCGCGATGGCACATGCCGGTGCGATGATCGGCTCCGACGGCATCCCCTTCGACACCCACCCGCATCCGCGGCTCTGGGGGACCTTCCCGCGCGTGCTCGGCCACTATTCGCGCGACCTGAAGCTCTTTCCGCTGGAAGACGCCGTGCGTCGCATGACGTCCTATTCGGCGCAGCGCTTCCATCTCACCAAGCGTGGGGAAGTGAAGCCGGGCTTCTATGCCGATATCTGCATCTTCGATCCGACGACCGTGATCGACACGGCCACGTTCGAGAAGCCGATCTCGCCCGCCAAGGGCATCGACACAGTGCTGTGCAATGGCCAGATCGTCTGGCGTGACGGCAAGGTCGGCAGCGGCCGCTCTGGGCGAGCCCTGCTGCGCCAGGACCTGCAGAAAGAAGCGAAGGCCTGAAGAGCGTCGAGGAGGCGCCGCTTCGGCGGTGCCTCCTCAATGCCAATCCATCAGGCTTCGTCGCGGCGCGTCCGCTCCATGCGTTCGTGGCGCTCCTGGGCCTCGACCGACAAGGTCGCGATCGGTCGTGCCTCCAGGCGCTTCAGCGAGATCGGCTCGCCGGTCT
Source organism: Alphaproteobacteria bacterium 65-37 (assembly GCA_001897995.1). Classification (GTDB taxonomy): domain Bacteria; phylum Pseudomonadota; class Alphaproteobacteria; order Reyranellales; family Reyranellaceae; genus Reyranella. Next base: position 6,565 of record MKRV01000287.1, read on the forward strand.
CCTCGCAATAACCGTAGGTCCCCTCCTCGATCGACTTCATGGCCTGATCGATCTTGGAGATCAGCTTGCGGAAACGGTCGCGGGTTCGCAGTTCGAGGGAGCGATCGGTTTCGGCGGTGGCACGATCGGCGAGATCGGGCTGCGCCAGACTCTCCTCCTGCATGTTCTGCAACGTCTGGTTCGATTCCTCGATCAGTTCGCCTTTCCACTTCAGCAGCTTCTGGCGGAAGTACTCCTGCTGCATCGGGTTCATGAAAGGCTCGCGTTCCGTCGGCCGGTAATTCTGCGGCAACGTAATCGACATCGTCGGCAACTCCACTCGCAGCGACTACACGTCCGCCGGGGGGATGGCGGACCCTGAGGCGCGCGGAGTATAGGGGCGGCCTTTCGCGCCGCAAGATGGTTCAGAGGCGTTGACCGATTCTAGCCGTGCGCTGCAGCATCGGTCACAATTTCGTTAACTGCGATTCTGCGGGCCTTTCGGAGCACTATCAGTGCGATCATGCTGCAACGCAGCAAATGCCTGCAAAGCAAGCAGGCGGGCAAAGGTCGTGGATAGGTTGAAGGCACCATCGATTTGAAACCCGGCCTGGGCGCCGTCTTCGAGCGTTCTTCCCGTTGTTACGGCCGCCAGGAACGCCGCTTCGGCCGGATCGAGGCTTGCGAACGTCGCATCGTCGGCCCGGCGCAGGACCAGGAGGCAGGCCCCTCCTTCCCCAAGATCGACGGTTTCGTTCGACGCCTCCGGCTGGGAGATCCGCCAGATACGATCGAGCGGATAGGCCGACTGGATGATGGCTGCTCCGGCCGCGAGGTCGAGGGAGAGATCCACGATCTCCTCCGCCGACATAGGCGCAAGGTCGGCCGCCACGAGGCAGTCGCCAGGCGACGTATGGAAGGCAGCGTTCAACGCCCAATCGAGGCGCCCCACATCGACAAGATACGGCAGGGTCGCCGCCGCTTCGTAATCAGCGACGAAGGCCGGGAAGGACGCGCCATACTCCGCCAGAACCGGCTGGCGCGGCAGATCATGGGCGATGAAGGCCCGGGCCATCGTCCGGAAGAACGCCCCGCCGACGACGGCTTGGACCGTCGGAAAGGTTGCTGCCAATGCGCCGATGAGGCTCTGCACGACATGGTGCCGATGAACGCGCAGCCGCGCCGCCGCACCGATCGTGTCGCCAACCACGATCGCCTCCAGCGCCGGCTGGTCCTGGCCACAGATATGGTCCGCGAAGGCGGTCTGCAGGTCACGCAGCGTGGGCATCCGCCCCCTGCCGCTGCGCCAGCATGGCATCGGCGCGCCCGGCTTCCTCGAGGAGCACAGCGAGCGCCGGGATGTCGGTGTCCCACTCGATGAGGGTCGGCCTCGGCCCGTACCGCTCGAGGACCGCGCCGAACAACGACCAGACCTCGTCGCTCACCCGGCTGCCGTGATCGTCGATCAGGAGGGGCTCACCGTCGGCATCGTTCACGGCATGGCCGGCCAGGTGATATTCGCCGATCGCCTCCGCGGGCAGATGCGCCAGCCATGCTCGAGGATCGAGCCTGAGATTGTGGGCGGTTACAGCGATGTTGTTCACGTCCAGCAACAGCCCGCAGCCGCTACGCCGGACAAGCTCACCGAGGAACTCCGGTTCTGACAGGGTCGAATGGGCAAAGGCCAGGTAGCAGGACGGATTCTCGATCAGGACTTGCCGGCGCAGTCGGTCCTGCAGGCGCTGGATGTTGCCCACCACGACGTCGAGCGCCTCTTCGGTGTAGGGCAGCGGCAGCAGATCGTTGAAGTAGCGGCCGCCCGCCGTGCTCCAGGCCAGGTGGTCGGAGACCAAGGCCGGCGCCAGGCAGGCCTCGAGGGCAGCGACGCGCGCGAGATGGAACTCGTCCAATCCATCGACGGCGCCGAGTGACAGGCCGACAGCGTGAAGCGATACCGGATAGTCCCCGCGCAGCCGCTCGACGGCCTGCCGCGCTGGCGACCCTGCGAGATAGTTCTCGGCATGAATTTCGAGAAAGCCCGTCGCCGGCCGCGCCTGCATGACCTCCGCCAGATGCGGGGACCGCAGGCCGATGCCGGCAGCGGTGCGCATGGTCAACTGGCCGTCAGCTTGCCACCGACGATCTTTTCGCACGTGCCTTTGGGAACCGATATCCAGGCATCCGCCTGATGATCGGCCTTCGAGGTGCCCGCACACGACGATTTCGCCGTCTGGCAGTCGTTCTTGCCGGCCTTGGCCACGCCGTAGCACTTTTCCATGGCGCCCTGGGCCTGGACCGTGGCCGGCACCGCGAGGGCGGCAGCCAGGGCCGTGGCGATCGCGATACGGGTCGTATTCATCAAATCCTCCATGGCGTGATTACATCGGCCATATATTCCAGATTGGCCAAATCGGCCGTCACATATCGGCTATCGTAGCCACAGCCCGAGGTCATGCAAACGTGTTCGACAAGCCCGGTAATGCCTTACTTTCGCCCGGAGATTTCGTCCGGCATGGCGATCGGCCCGATTGGGGGCTGGGCCAGATCCAGTCGATCGCCGGCCACCGCATCACCGTGAATTTCGAGAATGCCGGCAAGGTCGTCATCGACGGGAACGTGATCGAGCTCCAGCCAGCCGACCTGCCGCGACCTTGAGCTCGACGGGTGTGTTGACGTTCAGGAAGGCCTCCGCGTTGCCGCCCGGCCAGACCAATTCCTCAAAAACGTAGCGTCGCGCGAACTCGTCGACACGCCGGACGCCCTCGTCCAGCACTGCCCGCCGCAGATCGTGGACGAGCTTCACCGACCACACCGCCAGCGTGTGCTCACGCCTCTGGCCGTGGCGGACCATCAGCACATCGGGTTCCGGCACATGCATCAGCCCGCACAACCGTACGGTGAGATCGAGCGGCAGGAAGGGCACGTCGGCAGGCGCGGTCAGGATCCAGCCGGCATGCGGATGGTGCCGCAGCGACCATTCCATCCCGGCCAGGATGCCGGCCAGCGGCCCGAGACGCCGCCCCTCACGGCGCGCCGCCCGCCGGATAACGGGTGGATCGGCGATCACCGGCACCTTGAGCCGGCGGAAGATCGGCGATGGATCGTTGGCGACGACGACCAGATCCATGACCTGCGGCCGCAGCCGCTCGACGACATGTGCCACCATCGGCCGGCCGCCCAGTGGCCGCAACGGCTTCAAGGGCCCCGGCCCCATGCGCCTGCCCTCGCCGCCTGCCAGGACCACGCCCACCAACGCGCCCGCCCGCACCGGGCCGAATTGTTTGACTGCTTTTGCCATCGTGATGGCACTATGCGGACCAGCCGGAATCAAGCAAGGGGAGGAACGCATGGCTCTGAACGTCGCCAAGGTCGCGAACTGGCTGCAGCAGGTCGACAAGTCGCGCGCCGTCGTCGGCTGGTGGCCCGAGCACCTGATGCCGGCCGACGAACGAACCGCTTACAAGATCCAGGATGCGTTCCTGAAGAAGCTGGTTCCGAAGCAGGGTCCCTGCGTCGGCTACAAGATCGCGCTCACCTCGCCGCAAATCTGGGAGCAGACGGGGCTTCGCGGCCCGGCCTATGGCCCCATCCGGCGCAAGCGGGTGTTCGAGCACAAGGCCGTCGTGCGGGCCGATCGCTGGACCCGGCTCGGCGTGGAACTCGAGATCATCCTCACCGTGAATGCCGACGTCCCCGCCCCCAAAGGCAAAGCTTACGACAAGGACTCGATCGCGGCTTACGTCGGCGATGCCCGCGCCGGCTTCGAGCTGATCGAAGACCGAGGGGCCGACTATAGCCGCCTTACGGTCAATGCCCTCGTGATGGATGTCGGGTGGAACGGCGGGTCGCTGCTCGCGAGACCTAACAAGAACTGGTCAAAGCTCGATCTCGCGAATCTCGACGGATCCATCTCGTTCGACGGCAAGGTCGTGCGCACCGGCCACTCGGGCGACGTGCTGGGCCATTGCTACAATTCGCTGGCCTGGCTCGCCAACAAGCTGGGCGAGCACGGCAAGCGGCTGAGAAAAGGCATGATCGTCTCCAGCGGCAGCATGGTCGCCTGCCAGTTCGTGCCGCCGGGAAGCACCGCCACCGGGCGCATCGAAGGGCTGGGCGAGGTCACGCTGAAGTACGAGCTTCCCAAATAGCGCAGCGCCAAGAAGGGCTCAGCCTAGCGTCGCATCCGGCCGCAACTGCCGCCACGAGAGCCGACGCACGGCGTCGCGGCCGACGACGAGGGCGTCGTAGTCGTCGGGAAAGAGCTGTGCGATCGCCGGATCGAGGGCATTGAGTCCACCCGCATAGGCGCCGAAGGCCGGCAGGATCAGACGCCTGCCGTCAGTCAGGAAACAACGCCGTCGCAAGCCGCGGCCCCGTACCGTAAGTGCCGCCACGGGATGGAAATGCCCCGAGACTTCACCGTCGGCCGGCCCGAACTGCGCCTCGTGGCGAAAGACCAGCGGGCCGCGATCGATCTCTTCCGCAACTTCCCCCCAGCCGGCCGGCGGCGGTGCCGGATCGTGGTTGCCGGCGATCCAGACGAAGCTCGTGCGAGCCGCCAGGCGCTCGAGGGCGATGCGGTCGACCTCCGGCAGCCGGGCAATGGCGTCGCGATCGTGGAAGGTGTCGCCGAGGCAAACGACGGTTCGCGGCCGTATCGCATCGACTAACGCCGCAAGGGCACCCAACGTCTGCCGCGTATCATGCCGCGGCAGGAGCTTGCGGGCGGCTACGGCGTAGGACGAGCCCTTTTCAAGGTGGAGGTCGGCGACCGCCAACAGGCGCTCCGCCGGCCAATGAAGCGCCCCCATCGGCAGCGCTTCCAGTGCCTCGCCCGCACAACTGAACGCCAATCCCTTCATGGATGGATCACGATCCGCGCCCCGGTCGGCACCAGCGACCAGATCTCTCGGATCTCGGCGTCGGTAACGGCGACACAGCCGCTGGTCCAGTCCTTCGCCGGATGGGTCGTCCGCAGCTTGCGCCAGCCATTGGGCAGGCCGTGGATATAGATATCGCCCCCTGGCGGGATATCAAGCGCGGCAGCATGCGCCTTGTCCTCGTTGCTGGGATAGGAGACGCGCAGCGACAGGTGGAACGAGCTTCGCGGATTGCGAGCATCGATCGTGTAGCAGCCTTCGGGCGTGCGGCCGTCGCCCTCACGCTCCTTGTGTTGCAGGGGCGCAAAGCCCAGCGCCACGCGATACTCCTTCAAAACCCTGCCCTCGCGTTTCAGCACCAGGAAGCGGCGACGCTTGAAGACCTCCACCAGGTCGGCCTGGCATTCCGGCGGCGCCATGCCCGGGGCGATGGCTGGCGGCCCCAAACCACGCCGGAAAGCCGCCACGATCTCCCGCCAAGTCATGGCGCGCACGATTGACCGGTCATGGCCTCATGCGCAAGGTGGTCCGATGCGTCGTCTTGTGTGTTTTCTCCTCGCAGCCGTCGGCATGGCGCCGGTCGGAGCGCACGCCCAGATGCAGCCGCATCGTGCAGAATATGCGTTGCGGCTAGGTTCTGCCGCCAATGCACCGCGCATCGGCACAGCGGTGCAAGATCTGACGCAGGACTGCGCCGGCTGGCGCCTCAAGCGCGACATCCTGACGGAGATCGCCCTCACCGCGTCCTGGAAGATGAACCTATCCTCGCAGCTCGACGCCGAGGAACTGCGCACCGGCAACGCCCTGCGGTACCGGACCGTGCAGGTTCAGAACGGAAGCACGCGCGAGTTCAAGGGGCGCGTCCAGCGTTCCGACAAGGAGATCCGTGCCGAGATCACCTACCCCGAGGGACCGCCGGCACAGTTCGTGCTCCCCCCACCGACGCTGCTGCCGATCGCGGCGATCGACCACCTGATCGAAAGGCTCCGCGCCAACGCCGCCGCCTTCCCCGCCCTGATGTTCGACGCCGAGGTCATCGGCGATGTCTTCCTGATCGACGTCACGGAGCTCGAGGGCGAACGCCTGCGCAGTGCCCGGCCAGCCGATAAGCCGGTCGCCCTTCCGAAGGCCAAGTCGTGGCCGGTCTACATGACCTTCACGCGCGGGCGACAGCAGGCCCAACGGCCGCTGTTCGCCGTCTCGGCACAGATCTTCGAGAACGGCGTCCTGGATCGGCTGACCGTCGAAACCGGGCTGGTCACCGTCACCGCCGACCTTCAATCGCTGGAGATGCGGCCGGCACCGACCTGCCCGCGCTCCTAGGCAGCCCATGCCCTCGGGTGACTGAGGCACTTCGGCCAGCCTCGCGAAATAGGTTGCTCTGCCCGCGGGTCTTGCATCTGTAACCGAAGCGGGCGAGATTTTGCACTGATGCCGCTCGCTGCCCGATTTGTCCTGAAAGCCCTGGACCGTTTGTCCGTAGGACGCCTCGTCATGCGACTACCCGACGGTCAGGTGCGTATCTTCGGGGGATCGCAGGCCGAGCCTCATGCCGAGATCCATGTCACGGACCGCCGCTTCTTCCGCCGTGTGCTGGTCGACGGCGACATGGGCTTTGCCGAGGCCTACATGGAAGGCTTCTGCGATTCGCCAGATTTGCCGGCCCTGATCGGCCTGCTGGCCGCCAACGAGGCGGCACTCGGCAAGGTGACGCGGACCAGCACCCTGCACACCGTAGTGCGCAAGTTTTTGCACCGCCGAAACGACAATACGCGCGAGGGCTCGAAGAAGAATATTCATGCCCACTATGATCTCGGCAACGAATTCTATGGGCTGTGGCTCGACCCCTCGATGACCTACTCCTCCGCCCTCTACGAGGGCGAGCCCGGCAAGCCGCTGGAGGCGGCGCAGACCGCCAAGTACGAACGCATCCTCGACCGCCTGGGCGCCCATCAAGGAGACAGCATCCTCGAGATCGGTTGCGGCTGGGGTGGGTTCGCCGAGGTGGCGGCGCGGCGCGGCCTCAGGGTGACCGGCGTCACGATCTCCAGGGAGCAGCTCGATTATGCGCGGACCCGCCTCGAGGGCGCCGGCCTCGCCGACCGGGTCGACCTGCAGTTCCGCGACTATCGCGACATCCAAGGCCGCTACGACCACATCGTGTCCATCGAGATGATCGAGGCGGTCGGCGAGCGTTATTGGCCCGAATATTTTGCGACCTTGAAGCGCCATGTGGCGCCGGGTGGGTCGGCGATCGTGCAGGCTATCGTCATCGCCGACGACTTTTTCGAGCGCTACCGCCGCCACCCGGACTTCATCCAGACCTATGTCTTTCCCGGCGGCATGCTGCTTTCACCAACCAGCCTGCGCGAACAATGCCGGCAGGCCGGCCTGAAGGTCGCGGAACTCTACAGTTTCGGCCTGGACTATGCGCGAACCCTGGAGACCTGGCTCGGCCGGTTCGACAGGGTGACCGACCAGATCGGCCGGATGGGCTTCGACGAGCGCTTCCGCCGGATGTGGCGGTACTATTTGGCCTATTGCGCCGCAGGCTTCTCGACCCGTCGAACGGACGTTTTGCAGGCGCATTTCCGGCATATATAACTCTGGGCAACAAAAGGGCCGCCGCTGGAAGGTGTGCCGAACAGGAAGGCCAAACCCGCGTGCATGCGCCCAAGTCCGGCATCGCTTCGATGACGACGTCCGTGAGATTGAGTTTCGACCGCCTGGTCGCCTACTCCACCAATCAGCTGCCGCTGAACATGGCGGCCCTGCCGGTGGTGCTGAATGTCAGCCATTTCTATGGCGAGGTGCTCAAGGTGCCGCTCGGCATCATGGGCCTGATCTTCATCGCGACCCGTGTGATCGACGCCATCCAGGACCCGGTCATCGGCCTGATCAGCGACCGCTTCACCCATCGCGGTCCGCGGGGTCGTCTCACATTCGTGGCCCTGATGCTGCCGCTGCTGATCGGCGGCTTCTACATGCTCTTTCATCCGCCGGAGGCCGTGTTCAATCAGCCTGGGCTGCTCGCCAGCTGGCTGTTCGTGGCCCTCTTTGTCGTCCATCTGGGCTATGCCGGCGTGTCGATCAGTTACCATGCGCATGGCGCCGAGCTGACCGACGACTACAACGAGCGGACACGGGTCACCGTCGGTCGTGAAGTGTTCGGCCTCTTGGGCATGACCCTGGCGGTCGTGCTGCCGACCTACTTCACGGCCAAGCTCGGCGACCATGCCGGCTATGTCTATATGGGGCTGTTCTTCATCCCCCTCGCCATCCTTTTCGCCTTGCCCACTTTGATCTGGTCGCCCCCCTCGGTTCACCCGCCGGTCGTGCGCGAGCAACCAGAGATCCATGTCCGCTACTTCCGGAACTGGCTGATCGGGATGATGCCGTGGCTGGCACGGCCGACCCAGAACATGGAAAAGAGCTTCTCGCTCAAGACCCTCGTCCCGTTCTTCGCTCCGATGAAGAACAAGCTGTTCCGGCGTCTGCTGCTGGTGTTCATCGTCAACGGCTCGGCGCTGGGCGTCGCCGTCTCGGTGATGCTGTTCTACGTCGAGCACGTTCTGAAGGGCGGCAAGATGCAGGCCGGCATCATCCTGCTGGTCTATTTCGGATCGGCGGCCGCCTCCGTGCCGTTGTGGCTGCTGCTGTCCCGCCGGCTCAGCAAGACCGCCGCCTGGTTCATCGCCATGGTCATGACCGCTGCGGCGATGCTGCTTGCGGTCTTCCTCGGCGCCGGCGACTTCGTATGGTTCGTCCCCATCGCCATCATCACGGGCCTCGGCATCGGCGCGGACTATGGCCTGCCGCCGTCGGTCCTGGCCGACATCATCAATTCCGACGAGGGCCAGGACACCAAGGGCGATACCGGTGCCTATTTCGGCCTGTGGGCGCTCTCGACCAAGCTCGCCACCGCCATCGGCGCGGCGGGCTCGCTGCCCGTGGCCGCCCTGCTCGGTTTCAACCCCGGCATGGGGCAGTACAGCAGCACGGCGCTGATCATCGTCTACATCGCCTTGCCGGTCGCCATCAAAATCATCGCTGCTCTGCTGATCTGGCACATTCGCGTCGAAGCCGAACGTGGTTCCGTCCGCGACGAGATCCTGGGCCGCGGCAACGCCGTGCCCCAGAGGAGTTAGGCGAAGAGGCCGAGCTTCTGGGGCTGGCGCAGGCCGTAGTCGCGCTGCAGGCCCCAGCAGCCCTGGGCCACCGTGGCGAAGACGCTGCGGAAATCGACCGTGTGTCTGAGATCGCCGTCCGGTAGGTCGTGCAAGGACGGATAGGCGCCGTGCAATCCGCCCTTCACCGCACCGCCCATGATGAACTGCGGTGCCGCTGTTCCGTGATCGGTACCGGCGCTGGCATTCTGCTTGGCCCGGCGGCCGAACTCCGAATAGGTCATCACCACAACGTCGTTCCAGCAATTGGCGGCAATCAGATTGTGCCGCAATGTCGCGAGGCTCGACGCCAGATAGGCCAGCAGCCGTTCCTGCGTCCCAGCCTGGTTGGCGTGCGTATCGAAGCCCCCCAGCGCCACCTTTACGGCCACCACGGGAACCTTCGACGTGATCACCCGGGTGGCGACATCGAGTTGGCGCCCCAGCAGGAACTCCTGCCCGTAGGCCTCGGCAGGCGCCGCCGCCGAGCGCAGTCTGTCGCGCAGGCCAGCCGCCGCGGCGTTGATCTCATGGCGCACGGCCAGCAGATGACGCAGGGCGGGATTGCCACCGTCGGCGATGTCCCGCGCATCCTTGATGTTTGCCGCCTGCCGTAGAAAGTTCTCGGCATCCTGCATCACGATGGTGCGCAGCTCCGGTCCCGTCGACGGCAGTGCGTTGGTATCGGCGACGATGCAGTCCACCCCCGCGCCCTTGGCCAGGCTGACGCCTTGGAACGAGCGCGCAATCCAGCCTTCGCCCAGGGTTTGGCTGGCAGCCGATGCGGTATCCCAGATCTCGATGGAGCGGAAATGCGACCGGTTCGGATAGGGGTATCCGACACCCTGCACGATCGCCAGGTCACCTGCCTTCCACGACTCCATCAGCGGCTGCAGCTTCTCGTGCAGGCCGACTTTCTCGTCGAGCTGGATCACCCGTTCGCGCGGCACGCCGATGGCCGGCCGCAATTCGCGATATCTGGCGTCGGCATAGGGCACCAGCGTGTTCAGCCCGTCATTGCCGCCCTTCAGTTCGACCAGGAGCAGGATCCGGCTCATCGCCCTCTCCTCACTTGAGCTGATAGGCCGTGTCGAGCATCGCCGTCGCCACGGCAACACCCGGCGACGAGGGCACATCGACCGAGTCGATAGGCTGGCGCGGCAGCAGGGTCCGCACCAGGACCGCGCTCTCCACTCCGTCCAAGGTTGGCCCCAACCGAACCTCGACGCCGGCATTGCGCAGACTGCGGCCCTCGACCGGCCGACGCTCGGCCATCTGCATCTGCTGCATTTGCACCGTGCTGTCGTCGGCCGGAAGCTGCTGCTTGCGGTCGGCGCGCCGATTGGGCCGCTGCGCCATCATCATGCCCGCTTCCATCGGCGCCACTGTGGTGGCTTCGATCATGCGGCGCAGGAACTGCTGGCGCAGCAGCAGCGTATAGGTGGTGATCCAGCTTTCACCGCCGGCCCAGCCCTTCACGTTCGGTGGATCGAAGGGCACCTGCCCCAGCCCCTGCAGCATGCGCAGCAGGCCGGTCTTCTCCGGTACGGGCAGGCCGAGCATATGGACGCTGCCCACGATCAGGTCGACAGGCGACTTGATCAACGCTCCACGATTGGCGGGATCGCGGAAGGCCGGCGACAGCAGGATCGCCCTCACCAGCGGCTTGATCTCGTAGCCGCTCCGGCGGAAGTCGCCCGCCAAACGAGCGACCTCGGCGCGATCCGGCTTCAGCGATACGAATTCCAGCCACAGCTTCTCGACAATGGTCTCGGCTGTGCGTGGCTGGGCCAGCAGAATGGTGACGATGTCCTCACCGCCGAGCCGGCCGGTCTTGCCAAGGAAGGTCTTCTCGCCGCTGTCGTGCTGGCCGGGACGTTCGACGAACTGTCCCGTTTCGCGATTCACCGACCAGCCGGTGAAGGCCCGTGCCGCCGCCTTGATATCGGCTTCGGCATAGTGGCCTTCGCCCAGGGTGAAGAGTTCCAGGAGTTCACGGGCGAAGTTCTCGTTCGGCTGGCGCGCCACCGAGCGCATGCCGTCGAGGTAGATCAGCATCGCCGGATCCCTGGCCACGTCCCGCAGCAGCGTCGCGTAATTGCCCAGCGCTTCGCGGCGGAACAGGGCGTTCTGCCGGAACAACGCCGGTGCATAGCGGACCTTCAGCATCGAAGACGTGAAGTGATTATGCCAGAACAGCACCATGCGCTCGACCAGCGGCTGGTCGGTCGCCAGCATCTCCTCGATCCACCAGTTCTTGAGTTCGCGCCCCTGCTCCTGCACGGGCCTTACGATATCGAGCTTCTTGCCGTTGCCCGCTTCCTTGCGCTGCGCGTCGGCCATCTGCTGCTGACGGCGAACCTCAGCAGGCCCCAGCGTCACCCAATCCGGTGCGGGCGTTGCCGCGGTGCGTCGGATGTTGCCCAGAAGACGATCGACGGCGCCGGCATAGTCGACCGTCTCCAGGGCATGGACTTCGGCCGGTGTTGCGCCGAACGACGTCCGCGACAGGAGATGGCGCGCTTCGTCGAAGCCCATCGCCGATGCCGCGCGCACAGGCGCTGCCGGCCAGAGCCCCACGGAGAGAGCGGTGGCGCTTGCTATGAAGCCTCGACGGCCGAGTTGCGAAGCCATGACGGCCTCCTGGGGCGAACTAAGGGCGCGGCGCCGGCTGGCCAGGCTGTCCTGGCCGCGGCGCGGCGGCAGGCGTTGGGCCGACGAACCGATCGGCGAACGTCCCGTACATGCGCTCGCGCTGGTCGGGCCTCAGCTTGGGCTCGAAGGCCTCCAGATTGCGCAAATTTTCCTTGATCAACTCACCGCGCAGCGTGCTCACGCGATCGATCAGGGCTTCGACTTTGGCGAAATCCGGCTGGGGCTGGCGCATCTCGACGGCGACCAGCTCGCGATCCTTATGGATTTCCGCCAGCCGCTGGCGACGTTGCGCAGCGTTCTGCTCGATCAGGCTGCGCAAGGCTTCGCGTTGATCGGTATCGAGACTGAGTTCGCGCGTCATGATGTCGAGCTGGCTGGGGCGCGGCGGCACGCCCGGCGTCCCCGGAGGCGGTGGTGGCGGCGGAGGAAGCAGGCCGGCAGCGATCGGTGGCGCGATCCAGCTTCGGAACACGAAGCCGCCTATGGCGAAGCCATTGAGCAGAAGCGACAGGACCAGCAGGACCTGGAGCAGGCGCGCAGTCATCGTCAGATGCCGTCCGAAGCGAAGAACTCACTGATCTCTGTCGAAATGTCCGACGGCGTACCCACCTTCTGATTGCTGCTTGTCTGGGCCTGTTGCTGCCGCATCACGGACGTCCCCAGGCCACCGCCCATCGTGAAGCCGCCGGCCGCGATGACGACGGCCGCGATGGTCACGGCTGCTCTCTGCAGGGCGTAGGGCGCGGCCCAATTCAGCCAGCGATGCAACAGGCCGCCGCGCGCGACCCGCTGTTCGGCGCCGAAGCCGACCAACGCGTGCGCCCGGACGACCATGCGCTCCGGCGCCATGGGCAAGGGTTTGCCCAGGATATCGGCTATTTCGAGCGCGGCCCGTCGCATCTCGGGAGCCGCGGCAACAGCGGCTTCGATTTGGGCGCTCTCGTCCTCTCCCAGTCGGCCGTCGATCCACGCTGCGAACGCCATCTCGTCGACCGGGCGCAGTTCCACGGTGCTGCCGACGGCCAGGCGCCGCCACAGCTCCTTGTCACTCGCAGGCAGGTCGTCACGTTCCATGCGCATCGCGCTCTCCTAGCTCACCATACGGCAAAGGCATGCGTTTCATCCCCCGACCTATTCCGTCCCCTCGCGAAAATATGCCCGCAAGCGCGTCAAAGCGCGGTGCTGCGTGCTTCGTATCGTCTGCGGATCGACTTTCAGAAGCTGGGCAATGTCTGCGACATCGCGCTCCTCATCGTAGATGTACTTCAAGATCAAGGTTTGGCGTTCGGTCAGAAGTCCTTGAGGAATCTTGAGTTTTTCGATGTGGCGGTCTTCGACGCCCAGGGCGGTTTCGGGAATTTCGTCGATCGGCTGGGTAGGCCGACGCCGGCGGCGAACGTGATCGATCGCCGCCGACCTGGCGATCACCGCCAGCCAGGTCGAAAGCCCAGCGCGAGTAGGGTCATAGGTCTTGAGCAGACGAAAATCCTGGGCGCACAGCCGGACGAAGACGTCCTGGGCCGCATCCATGACGTCCTCTTCACCAAGCCCGTAGGACGCAAGAGCACGTCGCACCATGGCGTTGATCAGCGGTGCCCCTGCGACCACAAAGGCGTCCCAGCTGCGCTTGTCGCCTTTTGCGAGCGCTTGCAGGTCGATCTGGTTGAGGTCCGCCACCTGCACTCTTTCTCGCCGATCCGCCCTGCAGTCTAACAGGCTTTGTGGCCAAAAGCGGTCCCGCTAAAGTCGCGCAACCATTTTGGGGAGCGTTGTTGATGAGCGAATCGCTGACCAGGCAGTTGAAATTCACCAAGCACGCGGTTCGCGGCAAGGGCGTTGTCGTCGCACAAAACGTGAAGGCCGCCGAAGTCGGCGCGGCGATCCTGCGCAAAGGCGGCAATGCCATCGACGCGGCCGTCGCCACCGGCATGGCGATCGGCGCCGTCGAGCCCTGGATGAGCGGCATTGGTGGCGTCGGCTTCATGACGATCTGGAGCGCCAAGGAAGGCCGTGCCTGGACCATCGACTACGGGCCGGTGTCGGCCAAGAAGCTCGATCCCTCGGTCTACAAGATCGTCGGCCCCGGCCCGGCCAATCCCTTCGCCTGGCCGGACATCGAGGACCAGCGCAACGAGGTCGGCTACCACTCAATCGCCGTGCCCGGCATGGTCGCCGGCCTTGCCAAGGCGCTGGAGCGCTTCGGCTCGCTCTCCTGGAAGGACGTCCTGCAGCCCGGTGTCGAGATCGCCCAGCGCGGCATGGAACTCGACTGGTACATGCAGGTGATGATCGCCAATGGCGCAAAGCACCTCGCCAAGTTCCCGGCATCCCGCGCGAACTATCTCTGCGACGACGGCCGCGTTCCCGCCCACGACTGGGCCGGCACCCAACGCTTCATCAAGCTCGGCAATCTCGGTGAGACGATGCGCCGGCTGGCCGAGGGCGGTCCACGGGAATTCTACGAAGGCAGTCTGGCGCGAGACATCGCGGCCGACCTGCAGGCCGGCGGCTCCGCCATCTCCTACGACGACCTCAAATCCTACGAGGCAAAGATCGTCGAGCCTCTGTCGTTCGAGCACAATGGCGTGACGGTCAACGTCGCGGGCGGCCTTACCGCCGGCCCCACATTGCGCCGCACGATCGAGCTCACTGCCGGCAAGACCAAGGGCAAGGGTGCCCCCGACGTCGACTTTTTCGCCGCCATCGCCGAAGGCATGCACAAAGCCTACGACGAACGCCTGAAGACATTGGGCGACAAGCCGACCAATACTTGCACCACGCATTTCTGTGCCGCCGACTCCGAAGGCAACATGGTGGCCCTGACCCAGACCCTGATGTCGCTGTTCGGCTCCTGCGTGATGCTGCCCAAGACCGGCATCACCATGAACAACGGCATGCTGTGGTTCGATCCCGAGCCCAACCGGCCGAACTCGATCGCCCCGGGCAAGAAGCCGCTTTGCAACATCTGTCCGGTGGTCGTGGCCAAGGACGGCAAGCCGTGGTTCTGCATCGGCGCCTCGGGAGGCCGGCGCATCGTCCCGGCCGTGACCCAGCTCGCGCTGATGCTGGTCGATCGCGGCATGGACGTCGAAGCGGCCTTCCATCAACCCCGCATCGACGTCTCCGGCGTCGGCCCCATCCGGGTCAATCGCGACCTGCCGGACGGCGTGAAGAAGGCCATTGCCGCCAAGTTGCCGATTGTCGAGGTCGACAATCCCGTGTCGCCGCTCGGCTTCGCCAATCCGTCCTGCATCGTCCGCGATCCCAAGACCGGCGAGTTGACCGGCATGAACGAGGTCATGTCGCCATGGGCTGGCGGCGCCGCGCAGTAGCTGCGGCGCTGGCCGGGCTCGCGCTCGCAGCCCCCGCCGCGGCCCAGAAAGTCGACGTTCCGCTGCCTGTCCTCGTGCCGCTCACGGGCTTCGTGGCTCTCGAGGGCACGAGCCAGCGGAACGGCGCGACCCTGGCGGAACGCCAGATGCGCGAGGTCAGGATCGAGACGCGGGTGCTCGACACACAGGCGACGCCGGAGGCGGCCGTGACGGCCTGGGAGCGCGCTGTCGGTCGCGTGCCTCCCCCCGCCGTCGTGGGGCCCATCCTCGGCACGCAGATGCTCGCCTTGATGCCGATGGCGCAGGCGGCCGGCGTGCCCCTGCTCACCATCTCCGGCACCGCGCGGCTGTCGGAGATGGGCAATCCCTACTTCTTTCGTTTCTTCCCGAGCGATTCGACGGTGAAGGTGGCGCATGCCCGCTACGTCGTCGAGAAGCTCGGCGCCAGGCGGCCGGCCGTGATCTACCAAAGCACTGCCTACGGCCAGTCCGGACGCGAGCAGCTTGCCAAGACGTTTGCCGAGCTCAAGGCGCCGCCGGTGCTCGAGGAGAGCGTGGCGCCCACCGCCAACGACCTGACCGCCGCCCTTACGCGCGCCAGGGGCGCCAATGCCGACGTGATCGTGCTGCATCTGCACGCGGCATCGACCGTGCTGGCCGTTCGGCAGGCCAGGCAGCTCTTTCCCGACCTGCCGGTGGTTGCGGGGTCAGCGATGCATCAGCCGGCCACGGCCGCTCTCCTGGAACCGGCGGAACTCAAGGGGGTTTGCGCCGAGACCGCGTCGTCACCGATTTCCGCCACCGAGGGCCCGATGAAAGCCTTCACGGACGCCTATCGCGCTGCCTTCAAAGCCGACCCGGACGCCTTCGCCGCCGCCCAGTACGACGCCGTCGGCATGCTGGCGGCCATTGCCGCCGACCTCCGCAAGGCCAACCAGCCCGTAACGCCGTCCGCCGTCCGCAGCGCGCTCGGCCGGGAGAGCTACAAGGGACTGGTGACCACCTACAAATCCGACGGCAAGGGTAACATGGCCCACGAAGCCGAAATCGTCTGCTTCGACGGCGTGAGCCGTGTCCCCAAGGTCGTCGAGCGCTATACGATCAGATAGCGCCCGCCAAATCGTGCACCTTCGGATCGCGTTCAGTGCTTGTCGTTGGAGGGCGGGTTGGTGAGGCGGTCGACGATAGCGATCCCGATGGCTGACACGATGAACAGCCCGTGGATGATCGACTGCCACATGATGGCGGCTTCCGAGTAGGTGGAGTCGGGCTTCCCGAGCGAGCCTGCCTCGATGAAGGTCCGCAGCAGGTGGATCGAGGAAATGCCGATGATCGCCATGGCGAGCTTGATCTTGAGCACGCTGGCATTGACGTGGCTCAGCCATTCCGGCTGGTCGGGGTGTCGATTGAGCTGCATGCGCGACACGAAGGTCTCGTAGCCGCCCACGATCACCATGATCAGCAGATTGGAGATCATCACGACGTCGATCAGCCCGAGCACGACCAGCATGGCCTGCTGCTCGGTGACGCTGGCGCTATGGGTGACCAGATGAACGAGCTCTTTGAGGAACAGGAAGACGTAGACGGCCTGGGCGACGATCAGGCCCAGATAGAGCGGAAGCTGCAGCCATCGCGAAGCGAAGATCAGCCGCGGGATCGGGCGCAGGGTCCGCGCATCGCGGATGGGTTCAGCGGCCTCGGCAGGCGTCATGGGGGGATTTCCAGTCTGTTGCGAGTGGATCGGACCGGGCATATGGACCAATCCAGGCGGGCGTTTCAACCCGTGTGCAATACCGTCTTCAGACTTTAACCCGGGCAGGCGGCACTGGAAGCCCGGCAATTTCCGCGCGTATCACGAAGATACTTCCGCAATTCTCTGTCGGCCCACCCCGCGAGCCCGTGACCACGTAGAGATCGCGCAGGTCCGGACCGCCGAAGCACAGGCTGGTCACCATGGGCAGCGGCACGGCAAGGTTCTGCCGGAGGGTACCGTCGGCATTGAACACCGCGACGCGGCCGCCATGGGCATCGGCGACCCACACCGAACCGTCGCTGGCGACCTTGAGACCGTCCGGCACGCGGCCCTCGCCCATCGAGGCGAAGATGTACCAAGGCCCGACGCTGCCATCAGGCCTGACGTCGTAGCCGCGCACGATCCCCGCCCGTGCATCCGAATGGTAGAGGCGCCGGCCGTCCGGCGAGAAGCCCAGCCCGTTGGTCAGCAGCACACCGTCGGACAGGGTGCGCATCGTCCCATCGAGGTCGATGAGGTGCAGATAGCCGGGCTTCGGCGTCTCCCCGCCGAAGACCTTGAAGGCCAGCGATCCGACATAGAGGCGCCCCGCCTGATCGACCGTCAGGTCATTGAATCCTGTCGCTCCGGCGATCGCCTCCAGCGCCAGGAGCGTCTTCGTTTCTCCGTCGTCCAACGATACATGGGCGATGTCGCGGCCGCCCACCACCAGGCCGCCCCTCGCGTGCAAAGCCATGCCGCCGATGCCGCGCCGCTTCGGCACGACCTTGGAAACTTCGCCGGCATGGTCCAGCAGGTGGACGCCGCCGTTGATCACGTCGCTGAAATAAAGGCCGCGTGCCGGATCCCAGACCGGGCCTTCGATGAGGCCGTAGCCGGTTGCAATCTCTTTCATGAGCGAGGCCTCAGCCCCTGGTCTTGCGCCTTGATCTGAAGCGCTAGGTACTTGGAGTACATGCGGCACTGGGCGAAGGAACCGCCGGTGAACCACAGCCCGGGCTGCGCCGTCGGCACCCACATGTTGCGGAGCTCCTGGGTCGCCGGATCGAAGCCCCAGACCGGGCCGACCTTTGCCGCAACCTCCGGGCCGAACAGCTGACCGACCAGATGATCCTGGCCCTGGTAGCCGGTGGCCAGCACGACCAGATCGACGGGACGCGTGCTGCCGTCTTTCATCGTCATGCCGGTCTCGGTGAACTCGGCGATGTCGGCATACTGGATGAGGCCGATCTCACCACGCACCATGAGGTCCGACGCCCCGACATTGAAGTAGTAGCCGCCGCCGCGGGACCGATACTTCAGGGGCCAGCCGGTGCCGCCTTCGCCGAATTCGAGCTTGAAGCCCACCTTCTCCAGCCCTTCGAGCAGCGCCGCATCGTGCCGGCGCGATTCGTCGGTCAGGATCTTGTGCGCCACCTTCATCATCCGAAGCGGCACCGAGACGTTGATCAGATCGCGATCTTCGTAGGTCGGCCCCTTGCCGTAATAAACGCCGTCGTAGAGCTGCGCGCTGGGCTCGACATTCGTGACGAGAGTCGGGCTGCGCTGCACGATGGTCGTGCGCGCACCATTGCCGTGCAGGTCCTGTGCGATGTCGTGCGCACTGGTCCCGGTGCCGAACACATAGACGTTCTTGTCCCGCCAGGCCGCGCCGTCCGTGAACTTGCTGGAGTGCACGACTGGCCCGGAGAAGCGATCCAGGGTCGGAATGTCGGGCAGTTTCGGGGTGCCGCTGACGCTGGTCGCCATCACGATGTGGCGGGGATGCAAGGTGCGGCCCACCCCATCGGCGACGTCGAGCGCAAGCTGGACCGTCCAGCGCTGCTCGGCTGGATCCCAAGTCGCGCCCCGGAAGGTGGTGCGCGTCCAGAAGTCGATCTCCATCGTCTCGACATAGGACTCGATCCAGTTGGCGATCTTGTCCTTGGGAATGTACTTCGGCCAGGTCCTGGGAAACGGCAGGTAGGGGAAATGATTGCTGTGCTTTTGATTGTGCAGCTTCAGCCCGTGGTAGCGCTTGCGCCAGTTGTCGCCGATCCGCGCCATGCGATCGATCACCAGCGCATCGATGCCCAGTGCCTTGAAGCGCGCGGCCGCCGTCACGCCGGCATGCCCGCCGCCGACGATCAGCACGACAGGTTCCCGATCTTCGTAGCGC
>MKRV01000288.1:0-12009 GCA_001897995.1 Alphaproteobacteria bacterium 65-37
TGGATCTGCTGTTGCTGCTCGGCGCCGCATTGGCGGCCCTTGCGGCGCGTCGGCTCGGACCACGTCGAGCGGCGGGTTCTGGAT
This sequence comes from Alphaproteobacteria bacterium 65-37, assembly GCA_001897995.1. GTDB lineage: Bacteria > Pseudomonadota > Alphaproteobacteria > Reyranellales > Reyranellaceae > Reyranella. Next base: position 85 of record MKRV01000288.1, read on the forward strand.
CTGCTGTTGCTGCTCGGCGCCGCATTGGCGGCCCTTGCGGCGCGTCGGCTCGGACCACGTCGAGCGGCGGGTTCGAACATCAAGGCGATTTCCCCAAGGAGTGCATCATGAAGGTCGTAACGGGTTTCGGCGCGATTCTGGCAGCGGCTCTCATATGGTTCAGTGGCGCGGCCTCGGCGCATCATGTCTGGCTGGAACCCGAAGGGCAGGGCGTGCAGCTAAGTTTCGGCGAGTTCGGCGAAAACCTGCGCGAGACCTCACCGGGGTTGCTCGACCGCCTGCAGCCTCAAGCGAAGACAGCGACCAGCGCCGGCGAGCAGGCTCTTGCCCTCACCAAGGCCGCCGCCGGCTTTACCGGTAGCCTTGCAACAGGCGGCGGCAACGTGATTGCCGAGGATGCGCGCTATCCGATTTCGGTTCGCACGCGCGACGGCGTCACGACGCGTTCGCTGTGGTGGCCGGCGGCTCGCTTCGTCACCGATCGCACGGCGGCGAAGCCAGTGCTCGTTCTCGACGTGCTGCCGGCGGGCGGCGACAAGTTCAAGGTCTTCTTCAAGGGCCAGCCGCTGGCCAAGGTGAAAGTCGAGGTCGTGGCGGCGTTCGGCTGGTCCAAAGATGCCTACACCGATGCCGACGGCAGCTTCGAGATGACGTTGCCCTGGCGCGGTCTCTACGCCCTGGAGGTCCACCACGTCGACAAGACGCCAGGCAAGCGCGGCGAAGAGGCCTTCGATACGGCAAGCTACGTAACGACCCTGACCCTGGTTCAGGGGCAGGGGATCGACATGCCGCCGCGGCCGGCCCAGGTGCTGGGCAAGCCGAACTAAGGCCGCCCAGCCAGCCTCACTCGCCCGAGCGCACCTTCACGTAGCTGCCCGGTGCGTCCTCGATCGCCGGCAGGCCGCCGGTGCCGGGGACGCGGGCCGGGACCTTGGGGCCGGAGACGGCGGAGAGCCACTTGTCCCAGTCGTGCCACCACGAACCCGGGAACTCCTTGGCGCCGGCCTGCCATTCGGCGAGCGTCGGCGGGTTGGTCGTCGTCTCGTTCAGCCAGTGCTGGTACTTCTTGTTGCGCGGCGGATTGACGACGCCGGCAATGTGGCCCGAGCCAGCCAGCATGAAGCGCACCGGCCCCTTGAAGATCTGCGTCGCCTTGTAGACCGACTTCGAGGGCGCGATGTGATCTTCCTTGCCGGCCTGCAGATAGACGGGGATGTCGATCTTGCGAAGATCGATTGGCACGTTGTCGATCACCAGGCCGCCCGGCTGAACCAGCAGGTTCTTCTGGTACATGTTGCGCAGATAGTAGCTGTGCATCGCCGCCGGCATGCGCGTGGCGTCGGCATTCCAGTAGAGCAGGTCGAAGGGGAAGGGATCCTTTCCCATCAGGTAGTTGTTCACCACGAACGACCAGATGAGGTCATTGGCGCGCAGCATGTTGAAGGTCGTCGCCATCTCGGCGCCTTCGAGGTAGCCCTTCTTGCTCATCATCTCTTCGACGCCGGCGAGTTGGTCCTCGTCGATGAAGACGCCGAGCTCGCCCGGTTCGGAGAAGTCGACCTGGGCGGTGAAGAAGGTGCAGGCAACAATCCGCCTGTCGCCGCGCGCCGCCATGTAGGCGAGCGTGGTCGCCATCAAGGTGCCGCCGATACAGTAGCCGATCGCCGAGACCTCGCGCTGGCCGGTCGCCTTCTCGATGGCATCGAGCGCGGCCAGCGGGCCTTTCTTCATGTAGTCCTCGAACACCAGGCTGGTGAGGTGCGCGTCGGGATTGACCCAGGAGATCACGAAGACTGTGTAGCCCTGTTCGGTCGCCCACTTGATGAACGAGTTCTCGGGCTTGAGGTCGAGGATGTAGAACTTGTTGATCCAGGGCGGCACGATCAGCAGCGGCACCTGGTAGACCGTTTCGGTCGCCGGCGCGTACTGGATGAGCTGGATCAGTTCGTTCTGGAACACCACCTTGCCGGGCGAGGTGGCGACGTTGCCGCCGACCTTGAAGGCATTCATGTCGGTCTGCCGGATTGCCAACTGGCCCTTGCCCCGTTCCAGGTCGGTCAGCAGGTTCTGCAGGCCCTTGAGCAGGTTCTCGCCCTTGCTCTCGACCGTGGCCTTCACGACTTGCGGATTGGTCATCGCAAAATTGGAGGGCGACACCGCATCGATGAACTGGCGTGTGTAGAAGTCGATCTTCTTGGCGGTCTTGTCGTCGACGCCTTCGACATCCTTGACCGTGCCCTGCAGCCAGCGCGCGGTGAGCAGGTAGGATTGCTTCAGGTAGTCGAAGACGACCTCGTCCTTCCAGGCCGGATCGTTGAAGCGCTTGTCGCCTTTGGCGGGCTCAGCGAGGGGCGCGACCTGCTGGCCCAGCATGCGCTGCGTGGTGACCTGCCAGAGCTTCATGTACTGCTGCCAGAGCTCCATCTGGGCCTGCACCAGCCGGTTAGGATCAGCCAGCATCTTGGCTGTAAAATCCATGAAGGTCTGGGTGAGGTGCAGAGGATCGGCTGTTCGCGGCCCTTCGGCCTGGTAGCGGTCGGAGAAGTCCTGGAGCAGCTTCTGGCTGCGAGTGGCGATGTCCCGGAAGGTCGTCTGGAGCTTCTCGGTTTCCTCGGGGGAGAGGCCGGCGAGGGCGGGTGTATCCGACATGCGTTTCCCCTTGCGAATCATTGCCTTTGTGGCGTTTCTTGCGGTACTTTTGAAGACTCGGTACCATACCTTGTGGTAAGGGCTCGAAACTTCAACCGCCTCCAATTGGTAGGCTGCGACAACAGACGGGTCAATTTTCCTCTCAGGCTCCGCTAAACAAAGCTGCCCGATGGCCTTATTAGACGGGCTCCGAGATTGGACGGGCTCCGAGATTGGACGGGCTCCGAGATTGGGCAGTGAACGTAACGGACAACAGGCGACAGCGGTGACGACGATGCAGCGACGACAGGACACGAACGGCAGAGGCCTCCGGCTCGGCCTGCTCGGTGTGTCCATGCTTGCCCTCCTGGGCGGCTGTGGCTGGTTCAGCGATTCCTCGCCGCCGGGTGCCGCGCCGCGCCCCGGCGCCGACCGGCAAGTCGCGCCCACGGCGGCCTTGCCGCCGGCCACCAGCGGCCGGGCCTATGAACAGGGCATCGTCGGAGTGGACGACACTCGAGGCGGCGGTGCGATCGGTTCCATCGTCCCCGGTAAAGGCGGGCAGAAGGCTCAGAAGGAAGAAGTCGAGAAGGAGCAGATCGAGCGCGACAAGAAGGAGCGCGAGGAACGCTGGGAACGCGACGCTGAGGAGAAGGCGCAGCGGGCCAAGGAGAAGGCCGAGGAGAAGCAGATGAAAGCCGCCGGCGGCACGCCGCCGGCCAGCGCCGCGCCGGCTGCCGTTCCGTCAGTCGATCCGGGGCCGGCTGCCGTTCCGGCGGTCCCGCCGCCGGCGCCCGTCACCACCACTCCGATGCCGATGCCGCCCGCAACAGACGCCGCACCGGCCGCGACGCCATCGGCTCCGTTGCCAGTGCCGACTGCCCCGGCCCCGGCAGCACCGGTGCCGGAGAAGCAGTCATCGCTGCCTGCCGATACGCGCGTCGCCGCTGCCCGGCATATCGACATCTTCGCCAGCCTTTAACGGCGTTGAAGGAAGCACCCATGGACGATTCCGAGTTTCATCGGCTGAAGCGCCTGCCGCCTTACGTGTTCGCGGAAGTGAACGCCATGAAGGCCCGCGCCCGCGCTGCCGGTCAGGACGTCATCGACCTCGGCATGGGCAATCCCGATCTGCCCACCGCCCCGCATATTGTCGCCAAGCTCGCCGAAGCGGCGGCCAATCCGCGTGCCCACGGCTACTCGGCGTCCCGCGGCATTCCCGGCCTGCGCAAGGCGCAGGCGGCCTACTATGCGCGCCGCTTTGGCGTCGAACTCGACCCGGAAAGCGAAGTCATCGTCACCCTGGGATCGAAGGAAGGCCTCGCCAACCTCGCGCAGGCGATCACCTCGCCGGGCGACATCGTGCTGGTGCCCAACCCCAGCTACCCCATCCATCCCTACGGCTTCATCATCGCCGGCGGTTCGGTGCGCCATATCCCGGTGCCGGGCAGCACCTCGATCGGTGAGTTCCTACCGGCGCTGGAGCGGGCGGTTCGCCACACGGTCCCCAAGCCGCTGGCGCTGGTGCTGAACTATCCGTCGAACCCGACCGCCCAGGTCGTCGATCTCGATTTCTATGCGGCGGTCGTCGATTTCTGTAAGCGCGAGGGCATCTGGATCCTGTCCGACCTTGCCTATGCCGAGATCTATTTCGACGGCGTGCCGCCGCCGTCGGTGCTGCAGGTGCCGGGCGCGCGCGAGATTGCCGTCGAGTTCACGTCGATGAGCAAGACCTATTCGATGGCCGGCTGGCGCATGGGCTTCGCGGCCGGCAACAAGACGCTGATCCAGGCCTTGACCCGCATCAAGTCGTACCTCGACTACGGCGCCTTCACGCCGATCCAGGTGGCGGCCACGGCGGCGCTGAACGGCCCGCAGGACTGCATCGCGGAGGCGCGCAACACCTATCAAGAGCGCCGCGACGTTCTGATCGAGGGGTTGAAGGGCACGGGCTGGGATCTGCCGGCGCCGGCGGCCTCCATGTTCGCCTGGGCACCGATTCCCAAGGAATTTGCCGAGCTGGGCTCGCTCGCTTTCTCGAAGCTGCTGCTGACCCAGGCCAATGTCGCGGTCTCGCCCGGCATCGGCTTCGGCGAGCACGGCGATGCCCATGTCCGCATCGCCCTGGTCGAGAACAAGCATCGTATCCGTCAGGCCATCCGCAACATCCGCCAGGTGATGGCCGACCCCGGTCACGCCATCGATCTCTATCTGCGCGGCGTTGGGGACAATATCACGCCGCTCAAGGCTCGCGCCTGACCCCATCCTGTCGTATCAGGCGCCCATGAATTCTCCTCTCAGAATCGGCATCGCCGGCCTCGGCACGGTCGGTGCCGGTGTGGTCAAGCTGCTGGCCGAGCACGGCCGGCTCCTTTCGTTGCGGGGCGGCCGGCCCTTGAAGCTCGTCGCCGTGAGCGCGCGTCGCAAGGCGAAGAAGCGCGACATCGATCTCTCGCACGTGCGCTGGGAGAAAGATCCGATGGCGCTCGCCACCGCGCCCGACATCGACGTCGTCGTCGAGCTGATCGGTGGCTCGGGCGGTGTCGCACGTCGCCTGGTGCAAAAGGCCTTGGCCTCGGGCAAGCACGTCGTGACCGCCAACAAGGCGCTGCTCGCCATGCATGGTGCCGAGCTCGCGGCGGCCGCCGAGAAGAGGGGCGGCATCCTTGCCTTCGAGGCAGCGGTGGCCGGCGGCATCCCGATCATCAAGGCTTTGCGCGAGGGCCTGGTCGGCAACCGGGTGCAGCGCCTCTACGGCATTCTCAACGGCACCTGCAACTATATCCTGACGACCATGCGCGAGACCGGCCGCGACTTCGATGTCGTGCTGGCCGAGGCGCAGGCTGCAGGATATGCCGAAGCCGATCCGACCTTCGACGTCGACGGCATCGATGCCGCGCACAAGCTTGCCGTGCTGACCGGGGCGGCCTTCGGCGCCAAGGTCAACTTCGCCGGCATTCATGTCGAAGGCATTCGGCACGTCAGCGCCATGGATATCCAGTTCGCCGAAGAGCTGGGCTATCGCATCAAGCTGCTCGGCCTGGCGCGCGAAACGCGTTTCGGCATCGAGCAGCGGGTCCATCCCTGCATGGTGCCGCTCGGCGCACCGATTGCCCATATCGAGGGCGTGTTCAATGCCGTCGTCGTCGAAGGCGACTTCGTGGGCACGACCATGTTCCAGGGCCGCGGCGCCGGGCAGGGACCGACGGCCTCGGCCGTGGTCGCCGACCTGGTCGACGTGGCGCGCGGACGGCACATGCCGGCTTTCGTCGTGCCGGCCGACCGGCTGGCCGACAAGATGATCTCGCCGATGGATCGCCATGTCGGCGCCTACTACATGCGCCTGATGGTGCAGGACCGGCCGGGCGTGATCTCGTCGGTCTCGGGGGCGCTCGCCAAGGAGCGGATTTCCCTGGAGTCGATGCTGCAGCGCGGCCGCTCGCAGTCCGGCGAGGTGCCGGTGGTGTTGACCACACACGAAACGGAAGAAGCGGCGATGCAGCGCGCCTTGGCGCGTATCGCCCGGCTCGGCGCAGTTGCCGAAGAGCCGTGCGTGATCAGAATCGAAGCATTCTAGACGACGCCCTGGAACAACGAGGCGACGGAGGAGACGATGGCAGAAGACGTGAAACTCGATCGCAACCTGGCACTCGAAGTGGTGCGCGTGACCGAAGCCGCGGCGCTGGCGGCGTCCAAGCTGATGGGCCGCGGCGACGAAAAGAAGGCCGATCAGGCGGCGGTCGACGCCATGCGTACGACGCTGAACTCGCTGGCCATCGAAGGCACCGTGGTGATCGGCGAAGGCGAGCGTGACGAGGCGCCGATGCTCTATATCGGTGAGAAGGTCGGCCTCGGTCGCGGCCCCAAGATCGACATTGCGCTCGATCCGCTGGAAGGCACCACCATCACCGCTAAGGGCCTGCCCAATGCGCTGGCCGTCATCGCCATGGCCGAGCATGGCGGCTTCCTCAATGCACCCGACGTCTACATGGACAAGATCGCCGTCGGTGGCGGTCTGCCCGACGGCATCGTCGACCTCGACAAGAAGCCGGCAGAGAACCTCGCCGATCTCGCCAAGGCCAAGAAGGTCGAGGTCTCGGACCTCGTGGTCTGCATCCTCGACCGACCGCGCCACTCCGAGCTGATCGCCAAGGTCCGCGAGGCCGGTGCGCGCATCATGCTGATCGGCGACGGTGACGTGTCGGGCGTGATCGCGACCTCGACCGGCGACTCCGGCATCGACATCTACATGGGTTCGGGCGGGGCGCCGGAAGGCGTGCTGGCGGCGGCAGCGCTGCGCGCAATCGGCGGCCAGATCCAGGGCCGTCTGCTGTTCCGCAACGACGACGAGAAATCCCGCGCCAAGAAGTGGGGCATCACCGATCTCAATCGCAAATACTCGATGACCGACATGGCCAAGGGCGACGTGATGTTCGCCGCGACCGGCGTGACCTCGGGCTCGATGCTGAAGGGCGTGCGCCGCTTCCACAATGGCGCGGAGACGCATTCGATCGTCATGCGTTCCAAGACCGGCACCGTTCGCTGGGTCTCGGCCCACCACAACTTCGCGATCAAGACCGGCCTGCCGAGCTGGGCGTAGTCAGCAAACGATCTGCAGATATTGGCCCTCCCCATTTGAATGGGGAGGAGATGCAAATCCGGCGGATCGACGCGAAGATCATTTCGCGCCGACGCGGGGCAGTCTTCCCAGGCCGTCGTCGTTGAGGTTTTCGATTGTGACCTCGCTTGCCCGGCCGTCCGGGCCGATCAGGAAGGTCACGCCCGCGCGCTGCTGCGGTGTTTCCGCATAAGGGACATAGACGAACAGGTCGCGATTGAAGCGGGTGAGCGGGAAGCGCCTACCGGCCGGCCCGAGATGCAAATAGAGCGCGCCCCCCGACTCGCTGACCTTCGCATCGCCGACATAGTCGTTTCGGTAGTCGCCGAGGTAGGCCGACGGCGGCAGTGCCGGGGCCGGTGATGCCGGCGGCTTCAGGTAGGCGAGCGACTGTTTCATCGACGCCTTGTAGCCCGCCGCAAAGATCTCGTTCCCGAACGCCACCCAGTCGCGCGTCGGCTTGCCGGTGAACACCAGGTCGAAGAAGGTATAGGCGATCCCCTCGGGAACACCGGTCGGGAAGGCATTCGCCAAGACGGCAATGCCGAGGTGCTCACCGGGAATGAGGTGCACCAGGGTGCGAGCACCGGCGCTGAACGCTCCGGCATGGCTCCATTCGACACCGTGCTCGCGATAGTCGACGTTCCAGCCGAGGCCGTAGAAGCTCGGATTGCCGGTTTTCGGGTCGACGCCGCGCACGCTCGCCGGAACATGCGACGGGTCGATCGCTTCCTTCTTGATCAACTGGCGGCCGTCATACTGACCGTTGGCAAGCTGCAGGCGCATCCATTGGGCGAGATCGCGCGCGTTGGAATTGGCCCCGCCGGCAGGGGCTTGCGCGTCGGCGTCGCGTCGCGTGAAGGCCGCCCAGACGCCATCGATCGGCACGTGCAGCGCCGCGCGGTTGGACTGGTTCACGAAGTCCCGGTAGCGGGAGCTGCTCGAGGTCATGCCGAGCGGCTTGTAGAGCTTCTCCTCGCAAGCTTCCTCCCAACTCTTGCCCGAGATGCGGGCCGCCGCGACGGCGCCCTCGGTCAGGCCGAAATTGCTGTAGGCATAACCACTGCGAAAGCTGTAGCCCGGCTTTGCCAGGCGCAGCCTCTGCAGGATCTCTCCCTGCGGGACGCCTATTTCTTCAATGTCGTTGCCGACCGTGCCGGACAATCCGCTGCGATGAGCGAACAGGTCGCGGACGGTCACGGCGCTGGAGGCAAGCTCATCGTGCAGGGCGAAGCCGGGGTCGATGTCGCGGATGCGGCTGTCCCAGGAGACGGTGCCGTCGCTCACCAGGGCCGCCACGACGGTCGACGCTAGCGGCTTGGAGACCGAGGCGAGCTGGAACACCGTATCGACGTCGACGGGCTCGGGCTTGTTCACGTCGCGCACGCCCGCTGCGTCGAGCAGGACGACCTCGTCGCGATAGACGACGGCGATCGACAGTCCGGGGACCTGCTTCTTGTCCACGATCTGGCGTGCGAAGTCCTTGAGCTTGGGCAGCGCCGCCATGACCTTCTCTTTGGTCGCGGTCTCGGCGAACACCGGCAACGGGGCGAGCAGGGCGGCAGTGCCCGCAAGAAGCATGCGCCGAGAGGCAGAACGCTCATGGCGCTGGATCGAAGAATGCATGCCGTGATCCTCCTCAGTCGCTCCGAGCGGCAAACAAGGTGTCGAGCTTGGTTTGAGCTACCGTGCCGCCGCCGTCACGACTGCCTCGACGTCGGTGATCCACACCGGCTTCATCGTCTTGATCGCTTCCAGCACGCGGCGCAGCGACGCGGCGCCGGCCGGTGTGCCGACCACGAAGGGATGGATGCCGATCGCCACCACTGTCGCAGGCCGGTTGGGATCCTTCTCGGCTTCGCGCGCCAGTTCGCCGATATAGTCGATCCAGAAGCGCTCGAGGTCGATCGGCTCGCGAAAGCGCGAAAGATACTGGCCCATGTCGACGGTGACCGCCGGATAGGGGACCATCACCAGCTTGCCGCCCGGCGTGTCGAGGCGGGACAGCACATCGGAGTCCATGCCGTCGAGCGTGTAGCGGATACCGGCGGCCGCCGTTGCCGGGAAAGTCTCGGCATTGGGGAAGACGCTGGGGCTCGACCAGCCCGTCGACCGCACGCCGGTGCTCTTCTCGATCCTGTCGAGCGTCTGGCGCACATAGGCCGTCTGGGCCTCGAGACCCTTGTCGAGCGGCAGCATCTCGGTCGAATTGTTGAGACCGTGCGCGACGATCGGCGCCTTCGGGACCAGGGCGCGGAACTCCTTCCAGATCCCGGGATGCTGTTCGGGGAATTGGGCGTTGAGCGCGATGCTGAGCGGCGCGTCCTGTTCCTTGAACAGCCGGCCGACCCGTTGCACGCCCCATTCGATCGCGTATTGGCGGAACGCCTCGTCCACGACATCCGGCTTCCGGTCGGTCATGTCGGGACGGAAATTGGGGCCGTGATCCTTGCCCCAGACCTCGACATAGAAGACGAAGCAGACGGCGACCTTGCGGCCGTCCGGCCAGGCTTTGACCAGGATCTGCTCGCGCGGAAATCCCGTGATCCAGTCCCGGGAGGTCTGGGCAGCCGCGCCTTGGACTGTCGCAGCCGACGCGAGCGCCACGGCCGCGAGCATCACGGCGATCATGAACCTCGTCATCCCGTCTCCCTGAGGAATTCCCACCCGTATTGGACGCGAAGGTAGCAGCAAGTATGCGGAAAGTCGTCCACAGCGCTTTCGGCTAAGGTGTCTGTCATGCCAGATGGTTTGAGAGCCGAGCGCGCGGCGTTTCTCGGAGTCGAGCATTCATTGACGGGACGGCGTTGGGCAGCGCGACTGGCCGACGAACGGACCGCGCTCGCCATCGGCCAGCGCCATGGCCTGCCTGACGCGATCTGCCGGTTACTGGCGGCACGCAATATCGAGCTGGATGCCGTTCCGGATTTCCTCGATCCCACCTTGCGCAAATTCCTGCCCGACCCGTCGCATCTCAAGGATATGGACGCCGCCGTCGCGCGCCTGGTGCATGCGGTGCGCCAGGGAGAGCGCATCGTCGTGTTCGGTGACTACGACGTCGACGGCGCCACGTCGTCGGCCTTGCTGCTGCGCTTCTTCCGCGCCGTCGGCGGCGATATCGGCGTCTACATTCCCGACCGGCGCAAGGAGGGCTACGGGCCCAACACGACGGCGCTGCTGAAGCTCAAGGAAGAGGGCGCCTCGGTCGTCGTCACGGTCGATTGCGGCATCACGGCCTTCGAGCCTCTGGCGGAAGCCCGGCGCGTCGGTCTCGACCTCATCGTCATCGACCACCACATGGCTGAGATCGCCTTGCCGGAGGCGGTCGCCGTGGTCGATCCCAATCGAGTGGATGACGACAGCCCCCACAAGCAGCTGGCCGCGGTCGGCGTCGCCTTCCTGCTGGCGGTCGGCATCAACCGTGCCTTGCGGGAGGCGGGCTGGTACGGCACGGCGCGGCCGGAACCCGACCTGCGGCAATGGCTCGATCTCGTGGCGCTGGGCACGGTGTGCGACGTCGTTCCCCTGGTCGGCGTCAATCGCGCCCTGGTGCGGCAGGGCCTGCAGGTCATGGCCCAGCGGCGCAATGCCGGCCTTGCAGCGCTCGCCGACGTCGCGCGGCTCAAGGAGCCGCCCGGGGCCTATCATCTGGGATTTCTTCTGGGGCCGCGCGTCAATGCCGGCGGGCGGGTCGGGCAGGCCGATCTCGGCGCCCGGCTGCTCTCGAGCGACGACGTGCACGAGGTCGGCGCGCTCGCGATACGGCTCGACGAGTTCAATGCCGAGCGCCGTGCCATCGAGCGCGAGGTCCTCGACCAGGCGATTGCCCGCATCGAGGGTCTGTACGGCCCCGAGCGTCGGGGCTTGCCGGCGGCCCTGGTGGTCGAAAGCGAGGGCTGGCATGTCGGCGTGATCGGCATCGTGGCGAGCCGGCTGGTCGAGCGCTACGGCCGGCCGGCCTTCGTGATCGGCATGGACGGGGAGCTGGGCAAGGGCTCGGGTCGCTCGGTGCGCGGCGTCGATCTGGGCGCGGCCGTGATTGCGGCTCGCCAGGCTGGGCTGCTGGTGAACGGTGGCGGCCACGCCATGGCGGCGGGCCTCACCGTTTCGCGTACGGCACTGGCCGAGCTGATCCATTTTCTCGATGCCCGCATCGGGCCGCAGCTCGGCGCAGCGCCGGCGGTGCGCGAACTGGGCATCGATGCGGCGCTGGCGCCGGCGGCCGCCACCCAGGAACTGGTCGACATGATCGAGCGTGCAGGGCCGTTCGGCGCGGGCAATGCGCTGCCGCGCTTCGCCTTGACCGGGGTCAGGGTGAGTTACGCCCAGCCGGTGGGCGAGGGCCACGTGCGCTGCACCCTGGTGGGCGCCCAGCGCGGCCGTGTGGAGGCCATCGCCTTCCGGGCGGGCCAGACCGCTCTGGGGCCGGCCTTGCTCGATTCCGCGCGCCCCGTGCTGCATGTTGCCGGAGCCCTCAGGATCGACCGTTTCGGGGGGCGGGAGAGCGTCCGGCTTCAGATCGACGACGCTGCCTCAGCGGCGGGGTCGGTTTTGTCCTGAGCCTGCTTTGCTTGATTTAACAGCCTCTTGCGGGTACACCCTGCCGCCGGCTTCAGTCCCCTTCGTCTAGAGGCCTAGGACACCGCCCTTTCACGGCGGCGACACGGGTTCGAATCCCG
>MKRV01000288.1:12104-20690 GCA_001897995.1 Alphaproteobacteria bacterium 65-37
GACGGGCGTTTATTACCTCCGTCGGGCGGTCCCCAAGGACATCCAAGAGGCACTTGGGAAGACCGAGTATCTCAAATCGCTGGGCACCAAGGATGAGCGCCAAGCCAAGGTGCTTTGCCCTGCCGCACTTCAAGAATGTGATGCGGAGTTCGCTAAGGCGCGGGGCCGCAGTGCGGCTGTCGATGTGCTCAACGATCTTCAAATCAAGGAAGCGGGCGAGGCCTGGGTTGCCCACATCCTGGGCGAGGATGAGGAAGCGCGTTTGGACGGGTTGAGCGAACGTGAATTCAAGGGAAAGCAAGAGGCGTTCGACATCGTGTTGCCAGCCCTGAAGGCAGACCTAGCTCGGGGACGTGTGGACGACGGCACCGCCTTCGAGTTCGACGATTTCCTCCGGTCACACGGCTACAACGTCCCGACCAACACCCTGAACTACCGCCGCGTCCACATGGGCATGCTGCGGGCCTAAATCCGGGCCATGGAGCAGGAGCAGCTTCGCCACCAGGGCGAACCCATAGAGACACCAGAGGCCCCTGAGATTGGCCCTAAGCGCCTTCAGAGCGGCGGCCCTGGCGACCCCTCAAAGCTCTCCGGGGCCTTCGATGGGTGGAGGGCAGAGCGCAAGCCCAGCGACAAGTCGTGGTCCGAATGGTCACTAGCACTACGGCGCTTCATTGAGACCAATGGCGACCTAACGCTTCCTAAGATCGACCGGGGCCACATCCGCAAATTCAAGGACGCCCTGAGCACCAAGGGCCTAAGCACTGGCAGCATCAAGAAGCAGCTAGGAGCCGTGCGCACGGTCCTCGGATGGGCAGTTGAGAACGGATCGATTGACAACAACGTGGCCGCGGGAGTCACCGTGCGCGATGCCAAGGTGCGCAAGGAGGCGCGGCTTCCCTACGCCGATGCAGACCTCAAGGTAATCTTCTCGTCACCGATCTACACGGAAGGTGCGCGGCCGACTGCAGGGGGCGGCGAGGCTGCTTATTGGCTGCCGCTTATAGCGCTCTACATGGGCCCGCGCTTGGAGGAGATGGGGCAGGCGCTGGTCTCTGATGTGGTCACCGTGGGCAAGGTGCTTTGCCTCAGCATCAACGACGAGGGCGAGGGGAAGAGCGTCAAGACTGCGTCGTCCCGCCGGACCGTTCCTATTCACCCCGAGCTGATCCGGCTTGGCTTCAAAGACTACCTATCGACGCTGAAGGGGACTGGACGCCTGTTCCCCGAACTCCAGCAAGATCAGTTCGACAAATGGACGGGCAACTTCTCCCAATGGTGGGGGCGCTGGGCGCGTGGCCTGGGGATCACTGATCGGCGGAAAGTCTTCCACTCGTTCCGCCATACCTTCAAAGCGGGCTGTCGACGGGCTGCCATTCAAGAGGAGGTCCATGACCTGCTCACGGGCCACCGCGGGGCAGGCGTAGGGAGGAGCTACGGGCGGGCGGAGGAGTACAGCGACGAGCTGGTGGCGACGCTGGCGAAGGCGCTGCGTAAAGTGGACTATCCAGGCGCTACGCTTCGCAATGTTCTGCTGTGGAGGGCGTAAATACGGTGGGGAGTGAATGTTTAGACTGAAGCAACAAGCCATCTATCTCGATGCTCTGGATCAAATTGCAAAGTCAGCGGGTTACCAGGGCACTGCGACCGCTTGGAACAAAGAGACAGAGCAACAGCAGACTTGCGGGTGGCAAAAGTACTTGGACGATTCGCACTACGTGGAGGTCTTCCTCGATTTTGCGGACAATGGATACGCCAACGATCCGACAGCATCGGAATGGACTGCGGGGCTTTGGCGAGAAACGGCCGATGAGCTAACATCGATATCTGCCCTGGCGACCGGACTCTCGGCACTCGATGCTTTTCGACGGGCAAATGAGCTAGCAGAACAATTTCTTGCAAATCTCGAACCCGCTACGAAGAAGTCACACTAGTCTGGCTTCAGGCGGGTATGGGGGAGAAAGCACATGACACGCTTAGGGGGCCTTAGAGCTAGCCCACACGCGAAGATCGAAACAATCTGCCGAATGGAGATTTAGTGTGCGCTCTGAGGAGTTCCTCCAAGAGGTTTGCCAACCTAGCGTGGAGGAGTTGGTAGCTGACCCAACTTCATTCCGTCGGGCGTGGGTAGCGGTAACCTCCCTGTTTCACTTCGCCGATTACGTGGCGCTAGAGCGGGACACTCGTTTGGAAAGTGTTCATCGGGAATTCGCCGATGAGTTCACCGACTTCAGTCTTGTTCGAGATGTCGCCAATGCCAGCAAGCATGCGGAGCTTGCTCGCGGCCCACGCAAGGGCCTATCGGCTGCGCACATCGACATAGGGTATGGAGCCGCCTTTTCGGATGGCTCGTACTATAGCGATGGCACAAGCCACTCGGATGCCTCGGACGTTGTGCGCGTCGTCTTTCACGATGAGCAGATTGACCTAGTCAATTTGTGTGAGCGATGCCTTCACTACCTGAAAGCCAAATGCTAGCCGTGAACGTTCAGCGGATGGGCCGAGGAATAGAGCGATGACAGTCAAGGCGGTGAAGCAAGAATTAGCACGGTTTCTCGCATCGACTGATCCCGAGGTGCTGTGTCTGCGGGGCGCATGGGGGGTCGGAAAGTCATACCTTTGGGATGAGGCAATTCGAGCCGCAGTTAATGCCAAAGCCATAACGCCACGGAAATACTCTTATGTGTCGCTCTTCGGCGTTGATACGCTTGATCAGCTTAAGTACGCGATTTTCGAGAATGCCATTGACGTAACACTAAACTTAGCAGGGCCGAGTGTTGAGAGTTGGGACAAGAATGTCGGCGAACTCACAGGTCGGCTCGGCCGCAAATTTGGGGCGCAACTTTTAACTGTTCTGCGTTCAAAGGATACAGCGGCCGTTGCCCAGTCATTGGCGTTCCTTTCTCTGAAGGAGACCCTTGTTTGTATCGACGACCTTGAACGGAAGGGGCGCAACCTTTCTATCAAGGACATTCTTGGCCTAGTGTCCCATCTCAAAGAGAAGAAAGGCTGTAAAATTGCCCTGATTTACAATGATGCGGAATTGGACACCGATGCGGCTGACGAGTTCAAGAAGCATCATGAAAAGGTGGTGGATGTTTCGATAGCATTTTCTCCAAATGCAGATGAGTGCTTGGCCGCTGCGTTTCAGAACATGTCGAATATTGATCAGCTTATCTCAGAGCGCTGCAGGCTGCTTAAGATATCGAACATTCGGGTTATCAAGAAAATTGTACGAACGGTAGTTCATGCCAAGGCCCTAATTGGTACGGAAGACCAGCGAGTAGTTGAGCAACTAGTTCACACCATTACGCTATTTGGGTGGGCTGCCTATTCGGGTCGTGACGATCTAGTAAAGTTTGCGGAAACCAAAAGAGGTCGCGGATTGTACGGCTCGACTGCAGCCAAAATGTCGGCAGAAGAGCAAGATTGGGACGCGCTGCTGGACAGCTACGATTTCGGACGCGCCAACGAGTTTGATTTGAGACTGCTTGAGGGCATTCGCGCAGGGTACTTCGACCCGGGTCGACTCGCGGACGCAGCAACTCGGCAAGCTAGAGAATTTGGCGACGCAGAAGCGGACGCCTCTTTTGAGTCGGCTTGGAGATTGTTTCACGACAGCTTCTTGGACAACGAAAATGAGGTTGCTGACGGTATCTGCCAGTCATTCTTGAAGTCGGCCGAACGAATAACCCCGCTAAATCTCAATGGGACGATCAGCCTGCTCAAAGACCTGGGACGGGTGGAAAAGGCTAACGAACTTCTTCAGCACTACATGGCGACCCGGAAGGATGGGCGCGATTTTTTTGATCTGGAGGAGAGCGTGTTTGGCTCCGATGTTACTGATCCAGACGTCCGGGAAGCATTTAAGGCCCGACTTGATGCCTTTGCAGATGAGCGGACGGCTGACCAGATTCTTCACGGCATAGGAAAAGGTGAAGGGTGGGGGCCCCGGGATGTCGGAATTTTGGAGCGCCTTGCGGCTGACGATTTGTACAAGATATTCAAAGCCGCGAACGGCAAGGATCTTCGCACGCTCGTACGTGGTGGTCTTTATGGCAGCCAAGTGAGGGGCGCAGAAGAATTGAAGCCGATAGCGGAAAGGGCTAAAGAGGCGCTGCGGCGTATTGGGCTAGAATCCGAACTAAACCGGCGACGTGTCGAGAGGTTCGGAATTGCAGTGAACGCCCCCACGTAAGATGCGTAGAGGCGTCACTTGGGCAGGATTCAGCAATTGAGTAGAAGGTGCGCACGTGCCTTCCGCTGCTCCCCGAAGTATCACGCTCGGGGACCATATGACTTAAGCTGGGAGAAATACTGACGCGAGGTTAGGGCCGCGAGGACGCCCAAGGGGTTGGTTGGTCACGGCCGGCAAACCCTGCTTCGGCCCTCGCGCGGGCTTCCTCGATAATCCTCCGCTCATCTCCGGGAGTGAGCTGAACCCGTCGGAAGTTGCCGGTTGCCCGGTCCAGCTGCACCAGCCCGGAGGCCAATGCCTCGGCCGATTCGGGGCGCATGAAGTACGCGCCGCCGCCAAGCGGCATATCTAGGCCGGGAGGATGGAGCCGCGCTTGGTCAGCATCGGAGTAATAGCAGTCGCGCACGTCTAGCTCTTCTTGATGACAGTGCCGGTGGCAGGGTCGACCTTGTTCTTCGTGTCGAACCATCCCGCCTTGTCGCCAATCTTGAGACTTGCTAGGCCTACGTCTGCGCCGATCCCGGCCCACATGCTGGTCGCATTGGGCACCGGAGTGGCGTTGACGGTGGCATTGAGGGTCGAGTTAATCTGCGCCTGGGCCTTCGTGCGGGCCTGCTGATTGTCATCCGCGATCTGCTGCGTCTTGGTGACCGTGTTTTAATCGAGCTTGCCCATGGCAAGGCTCTCGCGGGTCTCGAAGTCACTCAAGATATTCGCGAAGCTCACACCACCGACGCCAGCCTCGCCGGCAGCAACGGTGGCAGTGCCCTTGGCTTCCGCCATCCCTCGCAGGACATCGAAGCTCTCGGCAGCCGCAGCATCGCGCTCTTGGTTCACGCGAGCGCCGTTGGAATTGTAAACCTGGGCGAGGGACTGGTTGATGGACGGGATTGTCTCGGTCAGGGCGGTGTTGATGGCCGCGCTACGCGGAGCGGGTTAGCTTCCGTGGAAGGACTGTCGGTGGTCTCGTCGTCATCGTTGAACGTTGGAAGCGGGCCAACGAAGCCTAGGCCGTTCCGTCGCCAGCTTTGCAGGACCTCTAGCGTGACGCCGTTAGCGTCGAGCCACTTCCGTGCAACCTCCAGGGAGGCAGCGCTCGGCTCCTCGGCCGTTAAGGCCCGCTCAACGGCATCGGCCATCAGCGCCCACGTTCTGAAGAGCTGATCCTTCTTGGCGTTGTCACGCATGCTCGGAGCGGCGCTTCTCACGCACGGCGAGTAGGGGTGGACTCGGAAACGGCAAACGGCGCTGTGTGAGTCCATTTGGGGCCTTAGCGCGTAGCTCCGCTAGGCGAGTCGATGTGCTGTTCACGCGCGTCTAGGAGATGCCCAGGTGGCGCCTTCGGATTGCCACAGCGTCGCCCGTACTGTTGCAGTGCCTGTTCCGAACGAGTGGGCGCGGAGCGGGCGGGCCCTGTAGCTTCCCTTGGGATTTAGGGGAGTGGAAGGGAAGCTACAGGGCCAACGTCGCCAACTAGGCCGCAGAGCTTCGGGCGCCTAGTCTTCCTCCTCAGAGGGCCTCAGCCAGGGCGTTGTCTGGAAGGCATCCGCCCGAGCTAGCCCCAGGTCGGCATACAGCCCGGACTCGTAGGCTACGCCCCAATAGTCGCCAGCGTACTCGTCATACTTCAGGCAGGTCTCGACGTAGCGGCATACGCCATGGGCTCGCTCGATGATCTCTAGGCGCCGCTGCTCATCTTTTGATGAGACGTCTAGAACGACCTTCCCGTCGGTATAGCGCGGCAGCACAACTCATCTCCTCTGGGGTTAGGACTAGGCGGCGAGCCTCAGCCGCAACCTAGCAACACCCATGGCATACCACAGGCCACCTCGTGGGGCCTCAATCTCTCGCCGGTTCAACTCGGCTGCCACCGCGGCATGCGACTGATGACCAGCGGCAACCACATCGGCGAGGGTCTCGCGCAACTCCTCAGCCCGCTTATCTGCTGCCGCTGACACTGCCGCGAGGGCCGCCGTATTGCCCTTGGCGGCCCTCCTGAGGGCGGCGGCGGCGTTGGGATTGCCCAGCGCCCTACCTTCTTTGGCGAGCCGCCTACGGACCACTGCGAGGGCATCCTTAGTGCGCTGGGCGATGACTGCCATGATCCCGACGACGGTCTCATCAGCAGTGGGGAGGTCCGCCGCCACGAAGCGAACGCCGCTGTCCCTGAGGTGGAGAAGGAACGAGGCATTTCTCGACAACCTGTCCAGCTTCGCGATGACCAGTCGGGCCCCGCTGACCTTCGCCCTACGAATCGCACGGTGTAGCTCAGGGCGATCGCTGCGCTTGCCGCTCTCTACTTCAATGATCTCCTCCAGCAGCCGCCCGCCACTTTGACTGATCAGGCTGGCGAGAGCGTCGCGCTGGGCTTCTAGGCCCAACCCGGACCGGCCTTGGCGCTGAGTGCTTACGCGGAGATAGGACACAAACTTCTCGCCCTTGGTCATCGCTAGAGCCCTCCATATCAATCGGCGCAACCCACGTTAGGCGGATTGATACGACGGCCGGGCGGGGCTGTATCTGAGTCAAAACACCTCGGCCTTCTCGGGGCCCTTGTGCTGTCTGGTGCGTCTCCATAGTCTGGCGAACGGAGCGAAATGCTGCCACTTACGGCACATTCTCACTCCTCCCTCTCACTCGCGGCAAGTGGCCGCTTCAATTGTGAAGAGGATAGGCAGATGGCCCAACCCACCATTGATCAGCAAGGCAATCTCGGCGCCACCATGGATAACGGTGAGGTCGTCCCGGTACCTCTCGACTGGGAGGGCGCGTCGATCTACAGGGACCCCAAAGGCAAACCTCAGATTGAAGTGATCACCTATAAGGACGGCCGAGAAATCTGGTTCACCACTTACGAGGAATGGAAGGTTGAAGGGAGAGGTGGGCTGGCAGACGGCAGGACCCACACTAACTCCGACGGCAGCACCTGCACTCGCTACGGTGACGAGATGGTCATGCGCTCCTAGCACTCGACGGCACCGACGAACGAGAGAACCAAGGGGCCTCGGCGGGCGACTGCCGGGGCCCTTCTCTTGTGGGCGCTCGGTCCCCGCGGTGTCGCGAGGCTAGGAGCGGGAGGAGGGCACGGGGCTGCCTGGGCGCCCTAAGGGCGACCTAAGGGACAGCAATAGGCCGCTAGGCTGATGCCATGGGCATGTGCTGCCGCAGCGTGTCCTAGGCCTGTGTCGACGAGCACCGCAGGGCGCTGGCGAGGCCCCGGAGGCGGCGGAGCAAAGGCACGCGCGGATCAGGCCACCCGGGCACCGGGGGGATGAAGGTCCGCCGACACCGCGGGTGCCCTCTCAGATTTTTCGGTAGATTCTGCCTAAGTTTCCCCATGGCGTGAGGCCGCGCCGCGTGGCTACATGGCCGAGCGGGAAGCCATTGGATCGCAGGATGACCGACAACAACAACAACACGGCGGGCCGTCCTCTCGGCAGGCGCTTTTCTCACGTCTACATGGATCGCGCTGTTGGCCTCACGGACTCTCCGAGGCTGCGCCGCCGGATCAGTGCGGAATTTGAGGCGGTTCTACGCCCTAGCGAGACCAGCGACCAATACAGATTGAAGTCCTACCTTGAACGGAAGACCGGTGAGACGGTGCCCGTTGTCGGGGATTGGCATTATCTGCATTTCCGTCAATTCTTAGAGACAAGTCCGTTGGATACATTTTTGGACAGCATCACGCTGTTAGCGCAGTTTCATCCATCCAACTCGAATGTATCTCAGGCATGGATCACGGCCTGTTCCTCTATTTTCCGCGAGGAGCAAACGGCTTACTCACTTGACGATGCGGGAGGGGTACACCTGCACGTTGACAAGGCTTTTCAGACGGATCGGGCCCTGGCCGTGGAAGCCCTAAGGGGGCCGAGATATGAGGCCGCCGCGGACCTCTTAGCGCAAGCGTATATACACCTGAATGGTTCACGCCCCAGCCCACGGGATGCCTTCAAGAATGCCTTTGACGCGGTTGAAACCTTGTTCAAGTTGATGACCGGGGAGGCCAGGGTCGGAGACCGTGAGGCGTTAAAGAACGTCAGCCCGATGCTCAATGCACGATACAAAGCTGATGAAACGGCGAAAACGGCGTCGCAACTTCTTTTGAAGGGGTTCATCGATTGGGTCGCCGCAGCCCACCAGTACAGACATGGTCCCTCCGAGGATGGCGCTGCCGAACCGCCGCCGGAGGTGTGGCAGCACCTTCTCAGCCAAGCGGCCAGCCACATTCGATGGTTAAGTGATCTTGATCGGTGGAACCTTGGCGCGGCGGTCTAGACCGTTCAGCCATTAGAGACGCCCCGGAAAAGGGGAAGCGTGCCTAGGTCCTAACTCGGAAGTGGCTCCTAGTCGGTGATACAGGACGGTGATACAGAAGATGTCGTTAACAG
>MKRV01000288.1:20697-47492 GCA_001897995.1 Alphaproteobacteria bacterium 65-37
AACCTGCAGATTTTACGTTCGGGGCCGTGCCGAGCGTGTGCAGGCGCGCGTGCCGGATTTCTGGAATCGGCCAGGCGGCTGCGGAAGACGGCAAGACCTCATGAACGCTACGATGCGTGCTGCAACACAGAGCAGGGGCTGAAGCTCAGCTGACTGCAGAATGTGTGCATAAGAGGAAAAAATGAGACGGCGCCGGTTTGTTTCATTTTTCGCCGGAACGGTGCTGACACCGCTCGCCGCGGCGCCGGTGCATGCGGAGCCCTCTGAGAGCTGCGGTATTCCAGTCGCCCGGGACGACGGCTGGTCGGTCGCCTCCGCCCCTGACGACAAGCTGATCGACCGTGATGCGCTTTGCAGGATGGCCGATCAGCTCGCGGCTTCGACCAGCGGCAACGTGCATTCTGTTCTGGTCGCACGACGTGGGACGCTCCTGTTCGAACGGTACTTCAGCGGCCCCGACGAGGTGAACAATCGCAAGGTGGAGAACGTCACCTTCGATGTGGGCACACTGCACGACATGAAGTCGGTCTCCAAGAGCGTCGCGTCGCTCGTGGTCGGGATCGCGATCGATCGCGGGTTGATCCGGAGCGTCGATGAACCGATCTTCAGCTTCTTCCCCGAATTGTCCGACTTGCGCTCCCCTGAAAAGGATCGCCTCCAGCTGGCGCATGCGCTGACCATGTCGCTGGGGCTGAAGTGGGTGGAGGCGACCCCCAGCAACAACTACGACAACGACGAGGTGCGCATGCAGATGGCGCGAGATCCGTGTCGTTACGTTCTAGGCCTTCCCGTGGTGAGCTCGGCAGGACAGGAGTTCTTCTACAACACGGGCGCGCTGACCCTCGTGTCGGCCATCGTCCACAAGGCGACCGGACGTCCCCTCGACGAATTTGCGCGCCAGACACTATTTGAGCCTCTGGGCATCACCGCCGTCGAATGGAAGCGGGTCAGGGGCGACAGCGATGCCGGAGGAGGGTTGCGCCTGCGGCCGCGCGACATGGCGAAGATCGGCCAGCTCGTCCTCGCGGGCGGTCGCTGGAACGACCGCCAAGTCGTTTCGAAAACATGGATCGAGACTTCGACGGCGCCGAAGCTCAAGGCCACAAACGATCAGTCGTATGGGTATCTATGGTGGCTCGGTCGTGCCCGGCTCAATGGTCGTGAGGTCCCCTGGGTTGGCGCTCTCGGTCGGGGTGGCCAGTCGATCCGCATCGTCTCGGAGCTTGATCTCGTCGTCGTTGTAACTGCGGGATACTACCAGGACTATAGTCCGCAAGCGTTTAGGGTGCAGTTCGGTATCTTCAGGGACATCGTGCGCGCGGCTCTGTCTGCAGGCTGAACGGGAAGAGCTTGGATAATCGCGAACGCGCGGCACGCCCAGCGAAGCGCAGAATCGCAGGCGGCAGATCGATCATGCGGTCGTCTTTTCTACAGTGACTGTCGCTACCAGTGGCTGTCCAACACTGATTGTGCTCGTGATCTTTGTGTCGCTCGGCGCTCATACCGATCGGTACTGTCGCTTTCGGTTCGGGCAATCACAGCATGATCGATCGATGTCATGAGTGCATTCGCCGACGCGAGCATCGCCGATAGGTCGACTGTGCTCTTTGAATTTCCCACACCGCGGCCATGCGACGTGAACTCCGCCACACGTGATGGGCTCGAGGGTTGACGATGTGTCGTTTGCCGAACGGTGAGTCGACCGGCTGTCGAGATGGTCTTCGCCCGGGGCCCCCGAAGCGTGGGAGACTTTGCGTGCCCGGGCGAAGTGTCCGGTTCCGTGAACCGGGAACTACATCATCTCCATTTGATCGTGACTGTCTCGGGATCAACTTGAGGCACGTCGCTCATGAATGGTGGTCACCATGTCACGCTTCCGCCGCAGATCCTCGCAGCGCGGCACGACGCAGTGATCAGCGTGTGACACAGAGCGTGGACCTAGATGCACAATATCACCAACCACGTGCCCCAATTGTCATTGCAACAGGTCACAATCCGCCTCGTACCAAACCTCGCCCTGTGCTGTGGCAATGGAGAGGTCGATGTGTGAGATGGCAATCCCTCCGGCCCCAGCGTCGGGGGCCGTAGTCTGGAATGCGACTGAGGTACCGCTTGTCGCGGCGGTGGGGGACGAAATCCTACCAACTCCAAACGGGGCGCCCGCGATGCCCAGCTCGCGGGTGACTAGACATCTCGTTGCCGCTGAATCGCCGGGTCCAGCCTGGCATTCAACGTGCACTTCTGGTGCGGGGACGGATGCCGAGGGGCAGCCGATCGAGTTAGGGGGCTTGTTGCCGGCCGGTGATCAAACGGTGATCAGATTGTGGGAAGGCGTTCACTGTCGACTGCCGGTCTGCTTTGATGTGTGGTGTGAAATCGGGAAGGCGTAGCGTCGATGCGCATCATGAGGGCAGGGGTGCTCTTTTGGTGTCGACGCAGGGGATGGGGTAGTCCGTGAACTGCGAGAACTGCGATTCATGCTGAACTGACGTCGAGTTTTGGTTCGGCTTCGCGAGTTCTTTCTACTTCCTCGTCCAGTGGTTCGAAATGTAGCCGTCGGCGCAATGATGCGCCGACGGATTCAATTCGGGTGCATTGCGTACGCAACAACGTCACGAGGAGTGGACCATGGAACTCTCGACCGACATCCTTCCGTTGTTTGCTACGACACCGGTGGTCGTGCCCTCCACAGAAGCGCCAATCCGCGTCGTGGTGGTCGATGACGATGATTGCTTCAGGGGCATGCTGTCCAACGAGCTGACGGAACATGGGTTCAGCGTAACGGCATTTGCCGACGCCCAATCCGTCCTCTCGGCAATCGTTTCGGTATCCACCGCCGATCTGATCATTCTGGACTGGACCCTTCCGCGGACCACCGGCCTCGATCTGTTGCAGCATCTGAGGCGCGTCGGCATCACCATCCCGGTCGTGTTCCTGACCGGCAGGTCCCTCATCAGCAACGAGAGCCTTGCCCTCGAGCATGGTGCGATCGATTTCATCGACAAATCCCGCGGCATCAACATTCTCGTTCAGCGTCTTCGCCTGGTGACGACCACCAAGGTGCCGGGGTCGCAGCGCGACAAGGTGCTCCAGTTCGGCAAGCTCATGCTCAAGCCGCATGTCAGTCGGGCCTTCTGGAACGATATCGACGTCGATCTCACCGTCGGGGAATTCAAGATCGTCAATCTGTTGGCACGAAACATGGGCCAGCACGTGACGTATCGCGAAATCTACGACTGCCTACACTATCGGGGCTTCATTGCGGGGAGTGGCGAGAATGGCTACCGAACCAATGTTCGATCTGCGATCAAACGGATTCGCCGCAAGTTTGAAACACTCGATCCAGAGTTTCACGAGATTCAGAACTATACCGCGTTCGGCTACATCTGGCGTCGCGAAGGTGGAGCACACATCTTTTGAACGATCCGAGTCGATCCGCACAAGGCTGGTGGTTGCTCTGTGCGTTCTTGCGGTGTTGCCGGCCGCCAACCTCTGGCTGATCGAGACGCTGAATTGGCAACAGCATGGTGAGCGGCAACAGCCGCCGGCCCTTGCCACTCACCGGTCCGGTATCGATGACCCCCACAAAATGCGAGATGGATCGCTGGGCCCGCCGGCCGCGGCTTCGAGCGAGCGAGGCATGCCTTCGGAGGTGGCGTCGCGCGCCCGGGAATTCGGTGCCGTCCAGTCGACCGTCGTTGCCATCGCCCCTGTCACCAGTCCTCTGGCTGCGTCATCGTCGTTCTGGCTCGTTTCTGAAACCACGCTGGCTCTTCTGTCGACGATAATTCTCTTCTCCACTGCGTTGGGCCTCGTCGGGAGCGCTGCACTGGCCGCTGGCAGGATGCCTTCCCCTCAAGGGTCCAATCGGCACGCCGTGGCCCCAGTCGCCGATGCATCGGGCGTCGACCGTCACGAGGTCTCCCGTGACGCGTCTCGCCTGGCCGAACAGGTTCGCGTCGACATCGGCGAAATGGTCCACGCGATGCGATCACCGATTGCAGTCGTTGTCGCCTATGCGGAACGTCTGAAGAGTGTCGTCTCAATGGGGGATCTCCGTGCTTACCGCGCGGTCGAGGCCGTCGGCATCTCGGGGGCTCAGTTGAATGAATTGCTCGATGGCGCCTGGAGAAAAGAGAATGAACTCGCCGCGCTGTTTCTGGCCGAGAGGTATCCAGTCGATCTTGCCGAGATCCTTCGCAATGCGGTGGAGGAGGAGAGCGAGAGTCTCGATCCAGCACGTGTCGTAGTGGGTGACGCAAGGGTGAGCAATGTCTCTGCTCCGCCGGGTGTCCTGGAAAGGATCGTCGACGAGTGTCTGAGTACGATGCTCAGCGATCGAAGCTGCGTTCGGGTGGTCGCCACGGTCGAGACCGCAAGAGGTTTGGCCTGCTTGCATCTGGCGGCTGAACGAGACCCCTCAACGGCTATCCCTGCGGCCGACGAGATGGATGTACTGGAAGAGATGCCTCTTTTCGTGCACGCGGCCAGGACGGTCACCCTGCTGGGGGGAAATCTGACAGTCGTCCCTGGAGAGGGTGGCGCGAGATCCATCACGATGACCCTGCCGGCATACGAGACATGAGCGATTCTTGTGATCTGCCGAACCGGGGTGCCGACAAGTTGACTCCTGCCTGATCACGCCATGTCGCTGCCGCTGCTTGCTAAGAGCCGGGGAGCGAATCTTTTCGCACTTGGTTCGCGGTGGGTCATACGGAGCGCGGCATGAGCAACGATTTCAATCGCAACAGGCCTCTTTCCCCGAGGCACCGCGTAAATGCCGGTACGGATGCGCTTGTCGAGCACAACCCTCCCATCCAGTACGTCGCGGTTGAGCCGCCACCAGCAGCCACGGGGCCAGGGCTTGGGGACGCCCTCCGTCTCCTGTGGCGCCGCCGCTGGCTGCTCGTTCTGGCGACAACGGCAGGAGGTGCCGTAGCCTACGGTGTCACGTCGTCCATGCCGTCGCTTTACGCAGGCGAAGCGCGGGTTCTCATTGGACTTCAGGGACCGCGTGTCATGAATGCCGAGTCGGTCATTACCGACGTCAGCCCCGACGCCGAGCGCGTACAGAACGAAAGCATCATTCTCCAGTCGCGAACGATCGCCAAGCAGGTGGTCGAGGAACTCCACCTGGCCGGCAATCCCGCCTTCAATCCGGAACTGGCCAAGCCGACCTTCTGGTCGAATTTCTCCCTGCAGCGCCTCGACGAGTTGATGCCGACCTGGTTGCGCGAAATGATCCTGGCCTATGCCCCGACATCGCCGGCCGTCGTACCCCCCACCGAAGCGCAGCGAACGCAAGCACTCGTCGATCTGCTCCTGACGAAGATCGACGTCGCGGCGCTGGGGCGGTCCCACGTTCTCAGCATCAAGGCTGAAGCGCGCGATCCCGCACTGGCTGCTGCGATCGCCAACAGCTTTGCCGAAAAGTACCTGGAATTTCAGCGGCAGGAAAAACTGCGAACGATGGATCGCGTTGACGGCTTCCTGATGAAAAGGGTCCGCGATCTGCGCGAGCAGGTGCGTCGGTCGGACCAGGCCGTCGAGGACTATCGCCGCGCCAATGGGCTCTACAAGAGCGGCGGCAACAGCGTCACGACCCAGCAGCTTTCCGAGCTCAATACACAGCTCATGGTCGCCCAGACCGCCAAAGCCGAGGCGGACGCCCGGCTCGCCGAAGCGCAGAGCCTTCGGCAGGGCCATCAGAGCGCCGAAACCGTGCCGGAGGTTCTTCGCTCTCCTCTCGTGGCGGCGCTCAAGCAACAACAGGCAGATGCCGAGCGAAGGGCTGCAATGGCGTCGGCGCTTCACGGCGCCCAGCATCCCGAATATCGTCGCGTCCAGGCCGAGGCCGGAGCAATAGGAGCCATGGTCACCGCCGAGGTCGCAAAGGTGGTCGATGGCCTCGCCCGCGATGCTCGGACTGCCGACGCCCGCTACAATTCACTGCTGCAGCAGTTCGATCAGCTCAAGGCAAAGATGGGCTCGGTGAACAGTGCTTCCATTCAGCTGGAGGCGCTCGAACGCGATGCGGCGGTCAATAGAAACCTGCTCGAAGCGGTGCTCAGCCGAGCCAAGCAGACGACGGCATCGGCCGACATCCTCGAAGCAAACGCCAAGCTCATCTCGGCCGCCGTCCCGGCGACAGCGCCGAGCTTCCCGCCCAAAGCGCTGTTCGTCGCGCTCGGATCGCTGGCGTCGCTGCTCAGCGGAGCCGCAGCGGCTTTGATGCTGGAAACGGGTAATCGAACCTTCCGTCGCCCGGAAGAGGTCGAGGCCACGACGGGCGTCCCGGTGCTGTCGATGGTCCCGGAAGTCAGGCGACGCACTGTCACTCAGAAAGTCGTTCATGAGCCGACCTCGCCATACAGTGAAGCGCTCCGACGGCTCTTTATCGGCATTGAGCTGGCCGATCCGGCCATAGCGCCGAAGAGAATTCTCTTCAGTTCGGCCGTTCCGGCAGAAGGAAAATCCGTGATGGCCACGTCGCTTGCGCGCCTTTTGGCGACCAGCGGCAAGAAGGTTCTCATCATAGATTGCGACTGGCGCAGCGCCCGTATTCAGACGCTCATGCGCTGTGCCAACGGCCCGGGGCTCGGCGAGCTGCTGAGCAACGAAGAGGTCGTTCTGAATGACTGCATTCATCGCGACAGCCTGTCCCAGTGCGATATCATCACCGCCGGAAGCTGGAGTCTCGACAACTCCCATCTTCTGCACTCCGACCGAATGGCGCAGCTTCTCGATCTGCTATCGGCGAGCTACGATGCGATCGTCCTCGATTGCCCGCCGGTTCTTGTTACGGCTGACGCGCTTGCGCTGTCTCGCATTGCCGACAAGGTCGTCTACGTCGTGCGCTGGGGGCACACGCGCACCGAAACCGCGACGGAAGGGCTGAAGCAGTTCATCGATGCACAAGCCCCGGTGGCCGGCATCGCCGTCTCCCGCGTCGTGGTCAAGGAGTACCGCAGGTACGGCCATCATGACCTGTCCTACACTCGAGCGCCGGTCGCGACCTTCGGCTGATCCAAATCCCGCTCGGCCTCAACCGGCCGAGCGGACTACACGGAAGATGCCTGCCGCCTCGATCGAGGCGGATCCGTGCGAGAGGAAGCTGCCCGGAGCGGCACGATCGTGCCGGTCTTGGCCAAGGGTAAGACCGACACCGGGCGGATTTGGAATTACGTACGCGATGATAGGCCGTTCGGCGGCCGGGCGCCGCCGGCGGCGATGTTCTATTATTCGTGCGACCGCAAGGGCTGCCATCCGCAGGATCATCTGGCCCGCTATGCCGGCTTCCTTCAGGCTGATGTCTACGACGGCTACAAGCAGCTCTATGCTGCCGGACGAAGTCCCGGACCGACTACAGGCGCAGGCTGCTGGGTTCATGCAAGACGACCATTTTTCGCCATGGCCGATATCGAGGAGAATGCGCGGCGCATTGCGGCGGGCAAGCAGGAGCTCGCCCTGTCGTCGATCGCGATCGAGGTCGCGCGCCGGATCGACACACTGTTCGAGATCGAGCGCTGCCTTCATGGCCAGAGTGCTGAGGAACGATGGGGCGGACGACGGCACCTGAGCCGGCCCGTGGTCGAGGCGCTTCGTGCCAACATACACGAGCAGCTTGCCAGGCTGGCCCGCGGTCACGACCTGGCCAAGGCGTTCAACTACATGTTCAAGCGCTGGGCCGCCTTCACGCTGTTCCTCGAGGACGGCCGCGTGTGCCTCTCCGACAATGCCGCCGAAAGAGCGCTCAGAGGTGTGGCTCTAGGCAGGAAGTCGCGGCTGTTCCGTGGTTCGGATCGTGGCGGGCAGCGGGCCGCTGCCATGTATAGTCTGATCGTCTCGGCAAAGATGAACGGTCTCGATCCGCAAGCTTGGCTGGCCGACACGCTGGCTGCATCGCCACGCCTCCATCTCACCGGCTCGATGAGCTTCTGCCGTGGAACTGGACGCCGCCCGCTTCGACGATGGCTTCGATCGCCGCCTGACTAAAGCGCGCGATCCTGCGCCTACGGCAGATGGATACGCCTGAACTCCGCTGATCGCGGCGCCGGACTAACCTGAGGTATAAACGCGCGTCTCTAACCGCCGTGTCCAATAGTGCCCGCCATATGCCCTCGCAATCCATTCCAACACTCATCACCGAGCGCTTGACCCTCCGCGCACCTGTCACCGGGGATTTCCCGGCCTATGCACGGCTCCTTGCCTCCCCGCGGGCAAAGGGTATTGGCGGCCCCTACGCTCAACGGGCGGCGTGGGGGAAGTTCTGCCATGGAGTCGCGTGCTGGGACCTGTTCGGGCATGGGGCGCTGATGATGGACCTCCTTGCCACCAGTGAGTGTGTGGGCCTCGTCGACATCAGCCAGGGCCCGCTGTTTCCGGAAAAGGAACTTGGGTGGCTTGTCTACGAGGGGCATGAGGGGCAGGGATACGCGACGGAGGCCGCAGAGGCGTTACGGGACTGGGCCGCGTGCGAGCTCGGCCTCTTGGGCCTCGTGAGCTACGTGGACCCAGAGAACCGCCGTTCCATCGCCGTTGCAGAACGCTTAGGTGCGAGGCTCGACCCAGGTGCGCCGAAACAGGATCCAGGCGATCTCGTCTACCGGCACAGCGCCCAGCACAAGCCGCAATAAGGGCGCGGCCGCAGCCGGAAATGCCCAGGTCGTCTCCACTTTACCCGCGGCTCTCGCCGGATACGGTCAATCGGCTCCAGCAGACGGTAGCCAGGGTCCTGGTCGGGTCGGCGACCACTGGCCGAAGACGCATGCCGGGGAGCATCGGGAGCGGCTGCTGAAGGGCTGCCGGGAGCGCGAGTTTACCCTGCGTGGGGCGCCCGCCGGCTGATCGAGACTATCGCCGACCTGCACCTCTCCGCCGAACCTGCCGAGCATCGGGCGTTCCTCGTCGGAGCTGAAAACGTCCGGAGCTGGCGTCGTCCCGCTCCAAACAACGTGTTTCCGGTCGACTGGCCCGGCCTAGCGGACCCCATTGAGCGCAAGCCACTGCAAATAGCTTACCGCGGCGATTTTCACTTGAAGTGCGTTGGCTCGAGGCGCTTCCGTCGAAGCCTCAATGTGAGGCTATTGGCTGTCCCACCGGCCGGCGCTGGAACTACGGCGCCAGAGCACGTTCCGCTCGACTGGACTCAGTCGAGCGGAAGGTCGTGCTCTGGATTCTATACATTCTAGAGCAGCTTATGCCCGGGAAGAGGGGGGCCGCAGGCGGCTCCTTCTTCCCGGGCGCTGCTCTAGATGTTTCCGCTGACCAGAAAACCAAAGCACGCTGCACAGGCTGCGACCAAATCGTGACTGCCGAACGGCTTCGGCATGATACGGACATGCGCCAGACGCGCTGGAATGGACTGGCTGTCGCTGCTGCCGGTCATGAAGATAAAGGGTATGCCGTGCAGGGTAAGCCAGTCCGCAATCTCGAAACTGGTCTCCCGGCCGAGATGAACATCGAGCAGGGCACAGTCGACCGCGCTGGTTGCGCAAAGACGCAGTGCCTCAGGCGACCTCGCGGCAGGCCCTATGGTCTCGCAGCCGATTTCGGCGAGCAGGTCGCATAGGCTGTCGGCGAGAAATGGATTGTCCTCGACGACAAGAACCTTGCGTCGGCGCAGATCGCCGGGAGGCGACCCGGACTGTGTCATGCGTGGCCGGCCGGCGAATGCGGTCGAAGTGCATTCGCGTCGCTGTAGGATGCGGCCCGGGGAGCTGAGCGCCACATGTTCGCCTCACTGGCTTCCGCGCGCTGATTCAGGACGGCTGCGGCGGCGGCAAGGAAGAGAACGGCCCAGCAGGTCGGGCCAACATAGGCACCCGACGCCTGGCCAAGGATCGCCCAGACAACCCAGCAGAAGGCGGGGCTGGGAACGCCGATGGCCAATAGCCACACTGACAATGCCGCCGTGACGAGCACCCCCATCAGCACGCCCAGATATATCCAATGTAGCCAGAAATAGTTGATCAAAAGTTCGCTAGCAGGGGTCACGACCGCCCAGCGCGCGGAGTAGTAGGGCGACCGGATGTAGAGGTTCGTCACCCGTCCTTCGATGAAGGGCTCACCCGTCAATCCGGCGCCGGCGATGGGATATGTCTTCATGATGTCGATTCCGGCAATGATGGGGCCACGCACCCGGTAGAAGGTGCTCGGGTCGTCGCCGGCGCGTGCATCCTGACTGCGCTGGGGAAACGCCACACTCGCAACGACCAGGAACACAGCTATTGAAACTGCTGCCAGGGCTGCGAGGGGCAACATGCGTGACAGGATGAGCCGGCCGCCCTGGCGGGGCATCAGCAAAAGCACGTAGGGCACGACGAGCGCCAGCATCAGCAGGAGGGTGGGACCAGGCATCGCGAGCACGCCGAGCCCGAACAGGCCGAGGTAGAATGGCAGTTTCCAGCGCCAGTTGCTGACGACGAACCAGCAATAAGTGAACAGCGAGTAGCAGAAGGTCACGCTTGCCGGCTCGGAGGCGAAGAACTTCGGGCGGACGCGATCGTAGTAGAGTATGTCGCGCTGATCGCCGTCATACAGACCCCGGCTATAGAGCACGCGGCGAACGGCATCGCTGACCGGCCGCAGCCCGCCATAGGTTTCGAGCAGGCAGCCGACCGCCAGCACCAGGGCGCAGGTCAGGAAAAGCGCCGCGATCTGTTTGCGACTTCCCGTCGTGACCGTCACGAACAGCGCGTAGCCGATGACCAGCGAGTAGGTGAGCTGGATGAGCCCATTCGTCCTTCGGGGCAGCCAGGTCAGGTCGGGGGCGATCAACACGGACACCGCGTAGAGCGCCAGAACGGCGGTGAACCCGGTGAAAGCGGCCAGGGAGATCTGGTCGCGCCGTCGCCACAGCAGGATGAGACCGGCGACGCCTGCCGGCGCAGAAGGAAAGGGAACGTTCTTGGAGATCAGGATCGTGTAGTTCGTGTAGATGCCGATCAGAAAGATCACGATCAACGCGAAGTCGAGTGCGTCCAGACGAGGCGTGCTGCCAGCCACCGAGCCGTAGCGCTGTTTCGGAAACGATTCCCTGGAAGCAAACGCGGAAGCGAAAGTCATTGCACTGATCCGATGTCGGTCACCTGTCTCGTTGCTCGTAATATGCAACCGCGGCGGTCACCAGCATTCGGCGGGCAATGTCACAGTTTTGCGATACCGCGCGTGACGCTCCTCAATCTGGTCACAACCGCACTGTCACACGGGTGCTAAACAGCGAACCAACCGCAGTGATGTGGATCCGAAAACACGAATCCCAGTGAGGACAGTCGTGCGCCCATTTTCCTTGATCTCCTTACAATCGTTCATGGGCCGTTGATGTAACGAACCATGGCGCGGCACACCCTTACCTCTCGCGATAACTGGCGAGGCAATGCCATTCGGGTCGTCGCCGTCGAAGGCAACGGACTGTTCCGAGAGCTGTTGTCGACTGAACTCGGAATGCAAGGTTTCGATGTAACGGTCTTTGCGACTGCCGATGCTCTGCTGAGCGCACCCGAGACAGCCACAGCTGCCGATGTGATCGTCCTCGATTGGCAACTGCCGGAGCATACCGGGCCGGAGCTGCTCACCGAGTTGCGGCGTCGCGGCATAGATCGGCCCGTGGTGTTCGTGACAGGCCGCCTCCTGGTCGCAGACGAGCTTCAGGCATTTGCCAGGGGAGCGGTCGATTTCATCGACAAGGCGCGAGGCTTCGACATCCTGGGCCGGCGGCTGCGCATCATTGCCCAGATGTCTTCCGACGAGCGTGTCCAGCGCCGGCTTCTGCGGTCGGGCAAGTTGTTGCTCAACCCGGTGGAATGTCGCGCCGCGTGGGACGGCGCCGATGTCGAGTTGACCATTACCGAGTTCCGCATGGTCGAACTTCTGGTCGCGTATTCACCTCAGCACGTCACGTATCGCGAGCTGTACGACATAGCCCGCTATCCCGGCTTCTACGGGGGACATGGGACGCTCGGCTATCGGGTCAATGTCCGTTCGGCCATCAGACGCATCCGAACGAAATTCGCCCGCATCGATCCTACTTTCTCGCAGATCAGCAACTATCAGTCGCTCGGCTACGTCTGGCGCTGAGGCGGCCAGCGGAAAGTAGTGGGCCTCGACCGCAGCCCGTGCTCAATTCAGGCTCCATTAGAGAGCCCGCACGGTAGCTGTGAAGGATCGCCCCATGGCAGAGGAAAACCGGCTACGGCGTTTTGCTGTATTGATTGATGCCGACAACACGTCGCCCCGTATCGTCGCGGGGCTGTTCGAGGAGATCGCCAAGTTCGGCGAGGCGAGCGTACGACGCATCTACGGCGACTTTTCGAGCTCGCGCCTCCGGTCATGGATCGATGTCCTGCAGAAATACGCCATCGATCCCTACCAACAGTTCGCCTACACGACCGGCAAGAACGCTTCGGACATCGCCCTGGTGATCGACGCCATGGATCTCCTTCACAGCGGCCGCTTCGACGGCTTCTGCCTGGTATCGTCCGACAGCGACTTCACCCGCCTGGCATCGCGTCTGCGGGAAGAGGGGGCCGATGTCTACGGTTTCGGCGCCCAGAAGACGCCGGAGAGCTTCCGGCAGGCTTGCCGACGTTTCGTCTACACCGAGAACCTGCTGCCCGAAGCTGCGACCTCGGCACGCGAGCCGGGCGGCGGACCGCGTCAGGCCTTGCAGCCCTCCAGCGCGGCGGTCGCGGTGCTCACCCGAGCGATCGAGCAGATGGAGAGCGAGGACGGTTGGGTCAGCCTGGGCGCCGTCGGCCAGCGTCTCGCCAACATCGCCTCGGACTTCGATCCGCGGACCTACGGCTATCGCAAGCTGAGTGACCTCGTGCGCAAGAC
The DNA here is from genome assembly GCA_001897995.1 of Alphaproteobacteria bacterium 65-37. GTDB lineage: Bacteria > Pseudomonadota > Alphaproteobacteria > Reyranellales > Reyranellaceae > Reyranella. The sequence goes on from MKRV01000288.1 coordinate 33,535, forward strand.
CGGCGCCTTCGACGTCGACCAGTCGGAAGGGCGTACTGTACGGATCCGCGCGCGACGCGAGGAGAAGCCGAAGGCGGCCGGCCGGCGTGGGGCTCCACGGCGAAGTCCCGAGCAACAAATTCCGTAGTGCCGCGATCCGTATCGCAGGACTATCATCGCCGGCCGGAAGTGAGGGAGATCCCGCAGAAATTCGTCGAACATCAGGCAAGGAGGGGACAGCGATGACGATCGCACGGCGCAGCCTATTGCTTGCATCCATGGCAACCGGACTGGCAATGAACGGCCGGACCGTCTTCGCCAAAGCCTCGCAACCCTCGACGGCGGTGAAATTCGATATCCCTGCGGGTGCCTGCGACTGCCACACCCATATCCACGGCGATCCCGAGAAGTTCCCGTTCTTTGCCGGCCGCGTCTATACGCCTGAACCGGCCTCGCCCGAGGAGATGGCGGCGCTGCACAAGGCACTGCGCCTGCAGCGGGTCGTGATCGTGACGCCGAGCGTCTACGGCACGGACAATTCGGCGACGCTCTTCGGCATGAAGGCGCGCGGTGCTGATGCCCGCGGTGTCGCCGTGATCGGCGAGAAGACCACGGATGGCGACCTCGACGCCCTTCAGAAGGCCGGGGTGCGCGGCATTCGGGTCAATCTCGCCACCGGCGGCACCAACGATCCGACGATCGGTCGTCAGCGCTTCCTGACCGCCGTCGACCGCATGAAGAGCCGCGGCATGCATGTCCAGGTCTACACGCTGCTGCCGATGGTGGCGGCGATCAAAGCCGACCTTGCGGCATCTCCAGTGCCGGTCGTGTTCGATCATTTCGGGGGGGCCGAGGCCCGGCTCGGCACCGGCCAGCCGGGCTTTGCCGATCTGGTGGAGCTGGTCCGCTCGGGTAAGGTCTATGTGAAGATCAGCGGTGCCTATCGGGCCTCGACCCAGGGCCCGGACTACGCCGACGTCATTCCCTTCGCCAAGGCGCTGATCGCGGCCAATCCCGAGCGCATCGTCTGGGGGACGGACTGGCCGCATCCGGATTCCGTGACGCCGCCCGGCAAGAAGCCGACCGACGTCACGCCGCTCTTGCAGATCGACGACGGCCGGCTGCTCAATCAGTTGCCGGTATGGGCCCCCGACGCGGCCGTGCGGAAGAAGATCCTGGTCGACAATCCGGCAAGGCTCTACGGCTTCGGCTAGAGGGGACTTCATGCTTGCGCCCTGGTTAACCATGGCGGCTGGAAAAGTTGTTTGTCGGCCGGGCCGACCGGGCGGTAGGGCTCTCCCATGTCCTTCGACCTGCGCCGGCCCAACTGCTTCACGATCGACCTCCAGGTCGTGGCCGACAACGCCCGGGCCATCCGGAGCCGTATCGGGCCGCAGGCGCGCTTCATCGCGACGGTGAAGGCCGATGCCTACGGGTTCGGGCTGCTGGCGGTCGCCAGGACCGTCCTGGCTGCCGGAGCCGATTCGCTGTCGGTCGTACGGCTGGAGGATGCCGTCGCGCTACGCGAGGCGGGAATTACCTGTCCGGTCATTCTCTATGCCGGCTACGTGATCGACGACGACTACGTGCGCCTGGTCGAACGCTACGACCTCACGCCGACGATCCACGATCGCCATTCCCTTGAGGCGGTTGCCGGAGCGGCAACCCGCCGGATCGGCTGCGCCGTGAAGGTCGACTGCGGGCAGGAGCGTCTGGGCGTCCGCGCCGAAGACCTGGCCGGCTTTGTCCAGGCCGCAGCGGCGACGGGCAGGATCGCCATCGACGTGGTCAATAGCCATCCCCATGTCATCGATGGAGACCTCGACCATCTCGGTTGGCAGTTCGAGCGCTTCGCGGCGGCTTGCCGAGCCGCACAACCCTACTGTCGTTCCGGGACGGCCTGCATCTTTGCAAGCTCGCGCGTGCTGGCAGCAGGGCCGGCGATGCAGCTTTCAGGAGTCGATCCGGGGCAGGCGCTGTTTCAATTGCCTGAAGCCCTCAGGTCCTCCGAAGCAGCCGGCCGGACACCCTTCCTGTCGCTGAGCAGCCGGCTGATCCATACCTTCGAGGTGCACCGGACGGACTATCGCGACGCCTGCCCGGTGCCCACCCGACCGGGAACGCGCATCGGCATCGTGCCGATCGGCTATGGCGATGGGCTGGTCCAGCTCAATGCCGGCATGGCACTTGTCCGCGGCCAGCGGGTTCCGTTGGCATCGGCGCCGTCCGTCGAGTATGCGCGCCTCGACCTGTCGTCCTGCCCCGAGGCAACCGTGGGCGACGAGGTCGTCTTCGTCGGTCCTCAGGGCAGCGACTGCCTGTCGCCGCAGGACATCATGCGCCATACGGGCATCGCGCGGGTCACCAACCTCGCCCTGCAGGTCGGTCGCGCCATCCCGCGGCGCTATCTCGAGGCACGGCAGGACGCGCCGCCGCTTTCTTCCGAACGAATGGAGCTTGCATCATGACCACGATGGTTCGCCGCCGGTTTCTCTCGGCCGGTCTCGCGGCGGCAGCCGTCGCGGGCAGCAGTGCGGCACGTGCCCAGGCCGTACTGACCAAGCCCGTGCGCATGGTCGTGCCCTACGGCGTGGGAGGAGGGGCCGACTTCTCGGCCCGGCTCATCGCCCAGAAGCTCATCGACCAGGCGGGCCTCAAGGTCATCATCGACAACAAGCCTGGCGCGTCGGGCATCGTCGGGACGGATTTCGTGGCCAAGTCGCCGGCCGACGGCAGCGTGCTGCTCTATTGCGATACGACCCATGCGCTCAACACCGCGGTCAATCCCAAGGTGCCGTACGATCCGGTCGCGGACTTCAAGCCGCTCACCTTGATCGGCCGTTCGCCGCAGCTCCTGGTGGCGCATCCCTCGTTCCCGGCGAATTCGCTGAAGGAACTGCTGGCGATGCCGCGCGAGAAGACCAAGGACATGGCGATCGGTTCTTCGGGCCTCGGCAGCACGCCGCACATGACCTACGAGCGGCTTCATCTGCTGACCGGCCTGACCCTCGTGCACGTGCCCTACAAGGGCGGCGGCCCCGCCCTGAGCGACGCCGTCACCGGGCAGATCCCGCTGGTGGTCAATTCCATTCCCGCCTGCATCCCGCATCTCCAGGCCAAGCGGCTGAAACCCCTGGCACTGGCTGCCGCCGAACGCAATCCACGCATGCCGGACGTTCAGACCTTCGCGGAAGCCGGGGCGCCACTCGAAGTCTCCACCTGGTACGGCGTACTGGCGCCGGCGCGCACCCCACAAGACGTCGCCGACAAGCTCGCCCGCGAAATCGAGCGCACTCTCGACGATGCCGACATCAAGGCGCGTTTCGACGAGACCTTCCTCGACCCGATGCCGCGCGGCGAGCAGGCCTTTGCGGCCTTCCTTGCCGAGGAGATCGCCCAGTGGAAGGCGGTCGCCACTCAGACGGGCGTGGTGGTCGACTGATCGCGGCCAGGCTCCTGAGGCGAACCCGGGAGCCGATTCAAGGCGAGGGCACGCTGTCGTCACCCTGCCGGCGGATCCAATTCAGGAAGGCCGACACGCGCGCATCGTCGCCGTCGGCGGTGCGGTACAGCAGATGGAACGCGCCCTTGCTGCGGAGGCTGCCCGGCCAGGGACAGGCCATCTCGCGAGCCCATTCCAGGGCGTTGAAATGCACGGTGGCGACCAGCGCGACACCGCGATGACGGCGCGCCGCCTGCAGCGCAACATAGGAATGACCGACCTCGAGGCCGCGTTCCTTGAGGTGTCGGCTGCGTCCCTGGGCGGCCAGCCAGTCACCCCACGCATCGGGACGCGAGACGATATGGATCAGGTGCCGGCCGCCGTTGGCCTCAGGAAGGCCAAGCTGTGGATTGTCGAGCAGGAACTGCCGGCTGCAGACAGGAATGAAGACCTCGTCCCACAGCGGCTCGGCCGTGACGCCAGTCCAGTCGGCGGTCAACGGGTGCGGGATGCGGCCAACCGTGCCGGGTGAGGCCTGCTCGCCAGGGCGGGCGCCGACGCGAATGGCGATGTCGGCCTCGCCGGTCGTGAGGTTGGGCGGCGTCATCGACGAGACGACCTCGACATCGATCTCGGTCTCATCGGTGAAGCCGGCGAGCCAGGGCATGAGGCAGAGATTGGCGGTCGTCGGCATGGTGGCGATGACCAGCCGGCGGCGCTCGACCGACATGGCCTCACGCGTGGCTTCCTCGGTGAGAGCCATCGCCTCGGAGATGCGGCCGAAATAGGCCTTGCCGAGGTCGGTGAAGCGGATCTGCCGGGTCAGCCGTTCGAACAGCGGCCGCCCCAGGAAGGCCTCCAGGCTGCGTACCTGCCGGCTGATCGCCGCCGTCGACACGCAAAGCTCGTCGGCCGCGCGGGAGAAGCTCATATGGCGTCCAGCGGCTTCGAAGGCACGCAGAGCGTGAAGGGGAGGCAGGGCACGGCGCATGGGCGTCCGATCCTTATACCTGCCTGGTTGACCGAGGATACTGCCGGCAGTATGGCGCGTCCTTCGCAGTGCAGCCGAGGACGTCGCCGGTGGAGAGCCCGCCTGGTCAGAGTATCGAGATACTGAAGCAACGCGCTTTCGCCTGCCAGGCGGCGGCGCGGGAGGCGGTTCGCGCCTATGGCCGTGCCTCGTGGCTGCGCTTTGCCGCGACCTTCATTCCCGTGCCCCTGGTGGTCGTGCTGTTCCGGCTGCATCTGGTCGCCTGGCATTACTACGTCCTGGGGGGCGCCTTCATCGTGATTGCCGGGCTGATGTACGCCCTCGACAGCCGCGCCGCCGACCGCCGCGACAAGGCGATTGCCGACGCCAAGGCCGCACGCACGGTCTATCGCGCAGCCCGCACCGCCGAGAAGGCCGGCCGATGAGTCGAACCGCCACGATCGTGGGCGCAGGCATCGCCGGCCTCAGCGCCGCAGCCGCCGTCGCGCCGTTCTTCGACACCGTCACGATCCTCGACAAGGACGAATTGCCGGCGATGCCCCGGCCACGCAAAGGCGTGGCGCAGGACGTCCAGGTGCACATCCTGCTGAAAGGCGGCGAGCTTGCCTTGGAGAAGCTGCTGCCCGGCGCGCGCGCGGCGCTGCTGGCGGCCGGCGCCGTCGAGGTCCGGCAGACCGGGGATGTCTCGATCTGGGAACACGACGCCTGGCACCCGTCGCGCGACCTCGGCCACAGCCAGCTCCTGATGAGCCGCCCAGCCTACGAGTGGGTGCTGCGCCGCAAGGTGCTGGCGCTGGGCAATGTCGAGATCCGGGACAACACGCCGGTCGAAGCGCTGGCTCCCGAAGGCAGTGGGCTCCTGGTGGTCGCGACGGGCCGCGGCGATCGATTGCTGGCCAGCCTCGATGTGCCCACGACGACGCTGGGGATCGAGGTCGGCTATGTGTCGGCTCGCTTCGCCAAACCCAAACGCTATCGGGGCGAGACGCGGTTCATCGCCTGCATCCCTAAGCCGCCGGACGACCGCTACGGGCTCGTCTGCCCGGTCGAGAACGACGAATGGCTGATCACGCTCTGCAGCCGGTTCGACAACAAGGTGCCGACCGACCTTGGGGGATTCCGGGCCTATGCCACCTCCCTGCCGATCCCCGACGTCGCCGACCGGCTGGCCGAGGCGATGCCGCTCAGCCCCTTGCGCAGCTACCGCATCGCCGAGGCAAATTGGCGGCACTTCGAACGAGCCTCCGGCCTGCCTCCGCGCGTGATCCCAATCGGCGACTGCATATCGAGCTTCAATCCGACCTTCGGTCAGGGCATGTCCGTCGCCGCCGGCCACGCGCTGGCACTACGCGAGGCCCTGGCGGACGGGGCGGCGAACGGCAATGGGCTGGGGCAGGTGGCCGCTGCCTATCTGCCGCGGGCTGCGGCGGTCAGCGAGCAGGCCTGGGCGGCGGCGGCCCTGGCCGACCTGGAATATCCCAGGACCCGCGGCGACCGACCGGCCGGCTTCGACAGGACCCTCCTGGCGTCCGAGGCCATGCGGCTCGCCGCAACGGAGCACCCGGAAGTGCATCTGCTGCGCTTCGAGATCGGCAATCTCGTGAAACCCAACAGTGCTGCGCGCAGCGGCGCGGCGGCACGCCTGGTGGCCAAGACGTTGATTCGCCGCCGAGGCGAATGATTGCAACGCTTTGCCTGCGCCGAAGGCCTCAGGCGCGGTTCCGCAGCGTGCAGCGGCATTTGTCGACCTGGTGCAGCTCGACCATGTTGCCGCAAGGATCGTTCATGAAGAGCTGCAGGGAGTCGGGGCTGGTGAGGCCCTCGATCGCCGAGTACTTCACGCCCATCCGCTCGAGCTCGCGCCGGCTTTCCTGGATATCGGCGACCGCCAGCGCGATGTGCGGCAGGGTCGGGTCCTGGCCCGGTCCCTTGGCGACGGGCGAGGGCTGCTGGCCGCCGAACAGATGGATCTGGCCGACCTCGCCGACATTGATCCAGAGGCCGGGAATGCCCGGGATGGTCGGCCGACCTGTGTCGCGCTCCAGGCCGAGCACGTCGGCGTAGAAGCCCGCGACCTTGTCGACCATCTCGCCTTTGTCATCGAGGCGGTAGCCGGTGTGATGGATTTCCAGGACCTTGATGGGCACGGGGTGTCCTCCGAGAGCGTCGTTATCGTCGGGTGCGGCGGCCGACCAGCAGGATGAGCGGGATGGCCATCGCCGAGCAGGCAGTATAGAGGCCGAAGGCGTTGATATAGCCGATCATCGCCGCTTGTCGGCCGATCTCTTTCGAGAGGCGAGCCAGGCCCTGCATCGTTTCGAAATCCCAGCCGCCCGTCACCCACGGCAACGCCAGGGCTCGGTTGAAGGGGTTCACCAGCTCCACCATCCGGCTGTAATTGGCGCTGGTCGCGCGGACGATTTCGGCAACGCAGATCGAAATGAAGAAGCTCGAGCCGATGTTGCGCAGCAGATGGTAGACGGCCGTACCTTCGGCAAGGTTGGCGGCGCTGACGTTGGAGAAAGTGACGAGGGTGAGCGGCACCCAGATGACGCCGATCGCCATGCCCTGAAGCAAGCTATTCAGCATCAGGGTGTTCATGTCGACATTGAGATCGAAAGCCATCAGCCAGATGCCCGATGCGGTCTGCAGGGCGAAGCCGCCGATCAGCCCGATCCGTGGATCCATGCGGCCGATGAAGATCGCCAGGAAGAAGCCGATCGTTGCGCCGACGCCGCGGGCGGCAATGACCTCGCCGATCAGGGCATCGGGATAGCCGGCATGCTGCTGCAGCAACGGCGGCAGCAGCACCATGGGGGTGAAATTCAGCATGCCGTAGATCAGCACCAGCACCAGGCCGAGCGCGTAGTTGCGGTCGAGCAGGAGCCTCAGGTTGAGGAATGGCCGTTCGGTGGTGAGGCTGTGGGCGAGGAAGATCCAGAACGCCAGGCCGGCAACGAAAGCCTCGATCATGATCTCGGTCGAATCGAACCAGTCGAGCCGCTGGCCGCGCGACAGTACGAGCTGGACGCAGGCGATGGCGACCGACAGCGAAAGGAAGCCCGTCCAGTCGAGACTGACGCGGGCTATCGACTGGTCGCGAGGCAGGGTAAGGCGCAGGCCGACGAAGGAGATCAGCCCGACCGGCACGATCATGTAGAACGCCCAGCGCCAGCCGTAGAGCTCGGACAGCATGCCGCCTACGGTCGGGCCGATCACCGGTCCGATGACGACGGCCATGCCGAAGATCGACGTCACCAGCCCCTGCTGCCGCTTGGGAAAAGTATCGAGCAGGATGGTCTGGGAGAGGGGGATCACCGGTGCGCCGAGCGCGCCCTGCAGGACCCGCCAGAGGATCAGGGTTTCCAGCGAATCGGCGATCCCGCACATGAACGTCGTGACGGTGAAGGCCAGCACCGACCAGGTCATGGTCTCGCGCCGGCCGAATCGGGCGGCCAGCCAGCCCGTCATTGGCGTCGCCACGGCGGTCGCCAGGATGTTGAAGGTCATCGCCCAGGCAATCTCGTCCTGGGTGGCCGACATGGTGCCCTGCATCTGCGGCAGCAGCGTCGAGGCGATCAGCAAGGTGGTGGCATAAAGGGTCGAACCCAGCACCACCATCACGAGAATCAGCACCCGGCGGCCGAGCGGCGTTTCCCGCTCCTCGGCGTCCTGCAGAAGGGTGTCGGTGGCGGTCGTTGAACTCATTGCCTGGACTATTGTAGCCTAGACAACAATCTTCACCGCCGCCAGCGGCGGGCAACACAGCCTGGGGGTTGCATCAGTTGGGGCCGGACGACGACGGATATATCGGCTACGTGCTGTCTGACATCGCGCGCCTGATGCGGACGGTGTTCGACCGGCGCGTCCGTGATATCGGGCTGACCCGCGCCCAGTGGCTGGTCTTGACCCGGCTCTATCGCCGGCCCGGTGCCAGCCAGACCGAGCTTGCCGTCATGCTCGAGATCGATCGCGCCAGTGCCGGCCGGATGCTCGACCGCATGCAGAAGAACGGCTGGATCGAGCGCCGGCCCGACGGCGAGGATCGCCGCATCAACCGTCTTTACCTGACCGTCGAGGCTCGCCGGGCGCACAAGGCGATGTGGGCGATCGCGGAAGCGACCGTCGATGATGCCCTGGCGCCGCTCTCGATACGCCAGCGGGACCAGTTCACGCGCATGGCGGCGCAGGTCAAAGGCCAACTGCAGGCTCTCGCCGGAGCCAACGGGTCATGAGCCGTCGACCGGTCCCCGTCCTGCGCCTGGCGCTGTTGTTTGCGGTGCCGTTGGTGGCGATCGCGGGGGCCGGTTGGTGGTGGCTGTCGGGCGGGCGCTACGTCACGACCGACAATGCCTATGTGAAGGCGCACATCGTCCAGATTTCACCCGAGATCTCGGGCCAGGTGCGGCGCGTCCTGACACGGGACCATGCCAGCGTCGCGGCCGGCGAGACGCTGCTCACCATAGAAGCCCGGCCTTTCCGGCTCGCTCTCGACAGCGCCGACGCCGAGCTCGACGCGGCGCGGGCCCATGTCGAGAGCCTGCGCGGCATCTGGCGCGAAGCGGTCGCCGAGCTGGCGGAAGCCGAGTCGCGCGCGGCCTACCAGCAGCGCCAATGGCAGCGCCAGGAAGAATTGGCGGCCAAGGGGGTGGCCTCGGCCAGCAGGCGCGACGAGGCCTTGAACGAGGCGCGCGGCGCCGCCGACCGCGTGACCACCGCACGCGAGAAGCTGCAGCGTGTGCTGGCGGCGCTGAACGGCGATCCGCAACTGCCGGCCGACCAGCATCCGATGGTCCGCGAGAAGGTGGCCGCGCGGGAGCGGGCGGCGCTCGACCTGGCGCGCACGACCGTGCGGGCGCCGGTCGATGGCGTCGTCGTGAACCTGCGCCTGCAGCGGGGAGAGCAGGTCAAGGCCGCGACGCCTCTCTTCGCCGTGGTTGAACTCAGCCGGCCCTGGATCGAGGCGAACTTCAAGGAGACCGAGCTGACCCATGTCCGGGTCGGCCAGAAGGCCAAGGTCGTGCTGGATATCTATCCCGACACGACCTGGGAGGCGTTGGTCGAGAGTCTGAGCCCGGCGACCGGCGCCGAGTTCGCGATCCTGCCGCCGCAGAATGCCAGTGGGAACTGGGTCAAGGTCGTGCAGCGCCTGCCTGTGAAGCTGCGGCTTCTGCCGCATGTCGGCGAGCCACCCTTGCGCGCCGGCATGACGGCCACCGTGACGATCGATACCGGGCGTCAACGCAGCCTGAGCGGTATCACCCAGATCAAGGACGGCGAAAAGGACAGGCCTGCGCCGCCGCCGCACGACGTGACGGCGCAGTCGAAATAACCGCCGAGGGTCAGCCGCAGGCCAGCGAGTAGATGTGCTGGACCTCGCCCGGCAGCGGCATCGCCTGCCAGCTCTTGCCGGCGTCACGCGTGCCGTAGATCTCGCCGTCGTAGCGTGCCCCCAGATAGACTTGTCCGGCATCGGTCGGGTGCAGGCCGATCGACATGATGGTGCCGTGGACCTGGACCTTGTCGAAGCGCTGCCAGCTCTCGCCGCCATCCTCGCTGCGGTAGAGGCCCCCGTCATGGCTGGCCGCTGCCACGGAGAGGGCGGAGTAGAGCGTGTTCGGCTCTACCGGCGAGACGCGGATATCGCGGCCGTAGGTGGTCGGCGAGAAGCGGCCGACCTCCATGTCCTTCCAGGTATGTCCCTGGTCGCAGCTCTGGAACAGGCCCATGCGCACGGCGATCCAGAGCGCGTCGGGCATCGCCGGATTGATGGTGATGGCGTGGCTGTCGAGCATGCCCTCGGCGGTCGTGTCGCTGACGATCTTGCTCTTGAGATGCTCATGCTCCGCGAGCTTCATCAGGCCGGCACTGCAGTCGGTCCAGTTCTGGCCGAGATCGATGCTGCGCATGACGCCGTTGATCTCCAGCGCGGCATAGATTTCGTCGTGCCGCTTGGGGTGCTGCACGAGCCGCATCACCCGCGAGGCAAAGGGGCCCTTGCAGTGGATATCGATGGCCGGCGTCGGCAGACGGCGCCAGGAGGCGCCGCCGTCGTCGCTGCGATAGACGTCGATCGGCGAGGCGCCCGCGAAAATCCGGTCGGGATCGCGCGAATCGACCAGGAACGACCAGACCTCCCGACTGGCGTCGGGAAAGGCGGTGCGGCGGAAGGTGGCGCCGCGGTCGGTGCTGCGCCACACGCCGTCGTTGGTCCCGGCGAAGACGATCTCCGGGTTCTTCGGGTGGACGAACACGGTGAAGGCCTGGACAGCACCCAGCACATGCTGCCAGTCGCCACCCGCCGTGGTGCGGCGGAAGACGCCGACCTTGCCGGAATGGTCCTTCTTGCCGAAGTAGCCGGCGACGCCAGCATAGAGGTTCGAGAGCTCAGCCATAACGCATACTCCTCGCTGATTCTCCTGAGGCTAGTTCTTCTTGGCGACCAGCGGACATTCGCTCCCTTCGAGGGGACGGAAGGCCTCCTCGCCGGGAATGGTGGCGAGCAGCTTGTAGTAGTCCCACGGGCCCTTGGACTCCGACGGCTTCTTCACCTCGAAGAGATACATGTTGTGCATCTTGCGGCCGTCGGCCCGGACGTAGCTCGGCCCGAAGATCGGGTCGTCCCACTTGGCTGCCTTCATCGTCGCCATGACCTTGTCGGGATTGTCCGTGCCCGCCGTCTTCACGGCGTTGAGGTAGGCGAGCGTTGCCGAATAGAAACCAGCCTGCACGCTGGTCGGCATCTTGCCGTTGAAGCGCGCCCCGAACCGCTTGGAGAAGTCGCGCGTCTTGTCGTTCAGATCCCAGTAGAAAGCCTCGGTCAGGTTGAGGCCCTGCGCCCGTTCCAGACCGAGCGAATGGACGTCGGAGATGAAGACAAGAAGGCCCGCCAGTTTCTGGCCACCCTTGACGATGCCGAACTCGCCGGCCTGCTTGATCGCATTGATGGTGTCGCCGCCGGCATTGGCCAGGCCGATGATCTGGGCCTTGGAGCTCTGGGCCTGCAGCAGGAAGGACGAGAAGTCGTTGGTGTTGATCGGGTGCTTGACGTTGCCCAGCACGCTGCCGCCGGCCTTCTTCACGACCTCGGAGACATCGCGCTCGAGCGCGTAGCCGAACGCGTAGTCGGCGGTGAGGAAGAACCAGCTCTTGCCGCCCGCCTTCACGACTGCCGAGCCGGTGCCGTTGGCCAGTGCCGCTGTGTCGTAGACCCAGTGGATCGAATAGGGGGTGCAGAGCTTGCCCGTGAGGTCGGACGAGGCCGGATCGGGCGCAATGAAGACACGCTTCTTGTCGCCGGCGACGCGCGCGATGGCGATCGACGACGAGGAGGCGCCGGCACCCAGGATCATGTCGACCTTGTCGTTGTCGTACCAGCGTCCGGCCATGGTCGCGGCGATATCCGCCTTGTTCTGAATGTCGCCCGACACCAGCTCGATCTTCTGGCCGAGCACCGTGCCGCCGAAATCCTCGATGGCCATCTGGGTGGCCAGCACGGCGCCGGGTCCGTTGATGTCGGCATAGAGGCTCGACAGGTCGGTGGCGACGCCGACCTTCACCGTATTGTCCGAAAGCTGTGCCGCAGCCGGCAATGCCCACGCCGCGGCGCAAAGGGCGGCCGCGCCCAACAGAACTCGTCTCATCGTTTCACCCCAAGGCTTTGTTGTTGAGCGAAGCCTAGCAAGGTGCTGCGATGGCGGAAAGCAGCAGGAGCTCCCGCATATGATCGAAAAGATTCTGGACATTCCGACCACGGACGGTGCAGTCGAAACCTTCGTCTGCCACCCGGAACGCGGCGGCCCGTATCCACCGGTCCTGTTGCTGATGGATGCGCCCGGCATCCGCGAGGAGCTCTACGACATGGCCCGACGTCTGGCGACGGTGGGCTATTACGTGTTGCTGCCCAACCTCTACTACCGCGCCGGCAAAGACACGAAGTACGGCGCCGACGTCCTCACGCATGGCAGCGCCGAGCACCAGCGCATGCGGGCGGTCCGCACCAAGATGACCATTCCATCGGTGATGGACGACGTCGCTGCGCTGATCGCTTTTGCCGACCGGCAGGAGGGGGCGAAGAAGGGCGGCCCGGTCGGTGTCCATGGCTACTGCATGAGCGGTCCCTACGCCCTGGCTGCGGCGGCGCGCTATCCCGACCGCATTGCCGCGGCCGCCTCGTTCTACGGGACATGGCTGGTGAGCGACGCGGTCGAAAGCCCCCATCTCACCCTGGGCACAGGCAACGCCGAACTCTACATCTCCTGTGCCGAGCACGATGATCTGGCGCCGCCTGACATGGTGAAGGAGCTGAAGAAGCTGTTCGACGCCTCGGGGGCCCGGGGCGAGCTCGAAGTGCATCCCGGTGTTCATCACGGCTTCGCCTTTCCCCAGCGCTGGTGCTACGACAAGCCCGCCGCGGAACGCCACTGGGAACGCCTGATCGCGCTCTATCGGCGCAATCTCGGCTAACCGCTTTTGGGACCGCGGGCCTCCAGGCCCGCTCAACCGCTTTCGCCATCGGTAAAATCCATGAAGCGGGCCAGGAGGCCCGCGGTCCGATGAGCCGCGACGAAACGGGTCGCGTCTCGATGACGGGCTAATTGGTTTAGGCGCGTGTCGCAGAGCAAACCGTGACGGACTATCTCGGCTGAGGGGCAGGGCGTAGAGTCGAGCGATGAGACTCCTCACATTGCTCGCGGCTCTGGTTTTCTCTCTGCCGGTCGCCGCGCAGGACTATCCGACCAAGCCCATTCGCATCGTCACGGCCTTCGGGCCGGGCACGGCGACCGACGTCGCCGCGCGCGTCATCGGCGCGGAGATTGCGGCGCAGACCGGCCAGTCCGTCGTGATCGAGAACAAGCCCGGCGCCGAGGGCCAGATCGCAGCCCAGTCCGCCGCGACAGCACCGCCGGATGGCTACACGCTCTTCTTCACGACCCAGACCACGCAGGCGATCAACCCGCACGTCTACAAGTCGCTGGCCTACGATCCGGTGAAGAGTTTCACGCCGGTGGCCGGCATCACCCAAGGGCCGCAGATCGTCATGGTGCGCAACGACCTGCCGGCCAAGACCATCGGGGAGCTGATCGCGCTCGCCAAGGCTCAGCCGGGCAAGCTGAGCTTCGGCAGCGGCAACGGCTCGAGCCGCGGCGGCGCCGAACTCTTCAAGATCATGGCCAAGGTCGACATCATGGGCGTGCCCTACAAGACCCAGCCACAGGCCGTTGCCGACCTGCTGGGCGGCCGCATCGACGTGATCTTCTCCGATTTCACCGCCGGGCTGCCGCCGGTGCTCGACGGCCGCGCCCGCGGCCTCGCCGTCACCAGCAAGGAGAAGATCCCTGGCCTGGAGCAGTTTCCGACCGTGGCGGCAAGCGGCGTGCCGGGCTTCGAGATCGTCGCTTGGACAGCCCTCTATGCCCCGGCGGGAACCCCCAAGCCGATCGTCGACAAGCTGAACGCGCTCGTCCGCAAGGCGACCGAGTCGACGGCCTACCAGAACCTGGTGAAGACGGTCTACGGAACGTCGTTCACGGGCTCGCCTGAGGA
>MKRV01000289.1 GCA_001897995.1 Alphaproteobacteria bacterium 65-37
TAGGGTTTCCGATCAACCTCCGCTCAGGCGCCAAGCTTGCGGTCGACGAAGTCGAGCCGGTCCTGACCCCAGAAGATCTCGCCGTCGATCACGAAGGACGGCGCCCCGAACACGCCCTGGGAGATGGCGTGTTTGGTGTAGGCCTCGCGCTTGTCGGCCAGCGCCGGCGCTTCGCTGGCGGCCACCACCGCCTCGGCGTCGAGACCGCAGCTTGCGATGATGGCCTTGAGCGTCGCCGGATCGCCGGTGTTCTTCTCTTCGGCCCACAAGGCCGTCAGCACCGCATGGGCGAGCTTGATGGCATCGGCCATGCGGCCCTGCTCGCGCAGCGCAATCACGCATTTCGCGGCGGGGACTTCGTTGGCCGGGAAGAACTTGGGTTCGAGGGTCGTCTTCACGCCGAGATGGTCGCGCCAGCGCTTGAGCTCCATCATGCGGTAGGCCTGACGCTGCGGCGCGCGCTTGGGCAGCGGCAGGCCGCCCGACACCGCGAACACCGAGCCGAAATCGACCGGCCAGATGGTGACGTCCGCGCCGTGCTTCTTCGCCATGGCCTCGAAACGCCCGGCGCCGAGATAGGTCCAGGGCGAATTCAGCGAGACGTAGTAATCGACATGCTTGGCCATCGTTTCCTCCGTGGCCGCGACTGTGGCGGATTGGCAGGCGACAGCAAAGCCCCGTTCGGCCAAGGTCGCTTCGGTGAGCGAAAGAGCGATAGCCCTGACGGGCGGCGATGCCGCCTATTTCGACCTGATGCGCGACTGCATCGCTTCGCTGCGTGCCTGCCCGGAGGGGCGCGAGCTGGCGCTGGGCGTGCTCGATTGCGGCCTGACCGACGAGCAACGCGCATGGTGCCGTGCACAGGGCGGCGAGCTGGTGGTGCCGCAATGGGATTTCGATTTCCCCGGCCGCGCCGCGCTCAAGGACGGTTACAAGGCGTTGACGGCGCGGCCCTTCCTGCCGCGTTATTTTCCGGGCTTTGACTTCTATTTCTGGATCGATGCCGATTGCTGGGTGCAGCAGGGCGATGCCGTTGCGCTGTTCCTCAGGGCAGCGCACACCGGGGCGCTGGCGGTGGCGCCGGAGATCCATCGCTCGATGCGTCATTACCATCACGCCTGGGAGGAATTCTCCGGCGTCTGCGGCGCGGCCTATGCGGCCTGCTTCGACCAGGCGACGGCTGACCGGCTGATCCGCTACCCGATGATCAATGCCGGCGTCTTTGCGCTGAAGGCCGACGCACCGCACTGGGCGGGCTGGGCCGAGCTCTACGGCGAGGCACTGCAGCGTTCGACCGACCTCACCGATCAGCTCGCCCTCAATGTGCTGGTCTACGACAAAGGCTTCCGCCACGAGCCGTTGCCCAGCCGCTGCAACTGGCCGGTCCATCATGCGACCCCGGCCTGGGACGCCGACCGCGGCCTGTTCGTCGAGCCTGCCATGCCCTACGAGGCGCTGGGCATCCTGCACCTCACCATCTACACTAAGCGGCTGGCGACGCTCGATGTGCGCGAAATCGGCGGACCGCACGCCGGCCAGGTCCGGCCGCGCTCGTTGCGCTGGCCCCCTCCGTTGCGCTGATCCCTGCGAACCGCCATATAGCGCCGCATGGCCGGAACGCCTTTTCTCAAGATGCATGGGCTGGGCAACGATTTTGTCGTGCTCGATGCGCGGATCAGCAAGCTCGATCTGACGCCGCCGCGCCGGCGCGCCATCGCCGATCGCCGGCTGGGCGTGGGCTGCGACCAGCTGATCGTGCTGGAGCCACCGACCGAGGGCGACGCCGACGTGTTCATGCGCATCTACAATCCCGACGGCACGGAGGCCCAGGCCTGTGGCAACGCCACACGCTGCGTTGCCTCGGTGGTCATGGATGAGCTCAAGGCCGAGGAAGCGACCATCCAGACGATCGCCGGCCTGCTCGAATCGCAGAAGGTCGGCCGCGGCGCCAACGGCCTGCCGGTGATTTCCGTCGACATGGGACTGGTGCGCATGGACTGGCGCGAGATCCCGGTCGCCAAGGCCTGCGATACCAACCGCATGCCGGTCGGCATCGGTCCGCTACAGGAGCCGGTCGGCACCAACGTGGGCAATCCGCACGCGACCTTCTTCGTCGATGACCTGGCCGCGATCCCGATCACCGAGTTGGGGCCGAAGCTAGAGCACGATCCGTTCTTTCCCGAGCGCGTGAACGTCAGCGTGGCCCAGGTCATCGGTGAGAACAAGGTGAAGCTCAACGTCTGGGAACGCGGCGCGGGGCTGACGCTCGCCTGCGGATCGGGCGCGTGTGCGGCCGGCGTGGCCGCGGCGCGGCGCAGGCTCACCGGCCGCAAGGTCGATGTCGTCGTCGAGCACGGCACGCTCACCATCGAGTGGTTGCACGACGACCACGTGTCGATGACCGGCGGTATCGCGCTCGCTTACAGGGGCGAACTCGACCGTTCGCTGCTTTCCTGAGGTGCTGCGATGAGCGAGACGGAACCCCAGAAGAAGGGTTGGTTTGCGCGGTTTCGCTCCCGGGGGACCCCGGCCGTCGAGACGCCCAAGCCGGCCGAGCCTGAGGTCGAGAAAACCGAACCGGTAGAGCCGGCCGTCGCGGCCGAGCCCGAGACACGGGCCGTTCCGCCCCAGAATGAGCTGGCGAGCGAGCCGGTGCAGACGGCGCCGCAGCCCGAGACGGCCCCCGTCGAAGCGGTGGCCGAGAAGGAACCTGAGGTCGAGAAGCCCGAGGTCGAGAAGAAGGGTTGGTTGTCGCGGCTGCGCGACGGCCTCGCCAAGTCGACCAAACGCGTCACCGAAAGCATCACTGGCCTCTTCACCAAGAAGAAGCTCGATCAGGAGACCCTGAACGAACTCGAAGATGCGTTGATCCAGGCCGATCTCGGCGTCACCGTCGCGGCGCGGCTGGTCGAGAAGCTGGGCAAGGAGCGGTTCGGCAAGGAAGTGACCGACGAGGAAGTGCGCGCCGCCTTCGCCGACGACATCGCCGAAATCCTGCAGCCGGTCGCCGTGCCGCTGGCCATCGACGCCGTTCGCAAGCCGCATGTCGTGCTGGTGATCGGCGTCAACGGCAGCGGCAAGACCACGACCATCGCCAAGCTCGCCAACCTCTATCGCGGCGAGGGCCGCTCGGTGATGCTGGCGGCGGGCGACACGTTCCGCGCCGCCGCAGTCGAGCAGCTCAAGGTCTGGGGCGACCGCGCCGGCGTGCCGGTCGTCTCCAAGCCGACCGGCGCCGATGCAGCGGGCCTTGCCTACGAGGCGCTGGAGCGGGCGCGGGCGGAGAAGACCGATGTGCTGCTGATCGACACGGCCGGTCGCCTGCACAACAAGACCAACCTGATGGAAGAGCTGGCCAAGATTGTGCGCGTGATCCGCAAGCTCGATCCCGAGGCGCCGCATTCCTGCCTGCTGGTGCTCGACGCCACGACCGGCCAGAACGCCCATGCGCAGGTCGAAACCTTCAAGACCATGTCGCCGGTCGATGCCCTGGTGGTGACCAAGCTCGACGGCAGCGCCAAGGGCGGCGTGCTGGTGGCGCTGGCCGAGAAGTTCAAGCTGCCGGTCGTGGCGATCGGCGTCGGCGAGGGCATAGATGATCTCCGTCCCTTCGAGGCGCGGGCGTTTGCGCGCGGCCTGATGGGATTGCCGGCATGAGCACCGAGAAGACCGGCGAGGAAGGCGGCGCGCGCAAGCTCTACGCCACGGCCCTCGAATTGGGGCCATTGGTCCTGTTCTTCATCGCCAACGGCCGCTGGGGCATCTACTGGGGGACCGGCATCTTCATCGTCGCGACGGCGATCGCGCTGCCTTGCTATCGGCTGCTCGAGAAGCGCTGGCCGATCATGCCGCTGGTCGGCGGCTTCTTCGTACTGGTGTTCGGCGGCCTCACCATCTGGCTGCAGGACGACACTTTCATCAAGCTGAAGCCCACCATCGTGAACTGCCTGTTCGGCGTCATCCTGGGGGCCGGCCTGCTCTTCAAGAAGCCGTTGCTGAAGCCCCTGTTCGGTGCCGCCTTCAAGCTGACCGGCGAAGGCTGGCGTCTCCTCACCATGCGCTGGACACTCTTCTTCTTCGTGCTGGCCGCGGTGAACGAGGTGATGTGGCGCAACTTCCCGACCGACACCTGGATCGCCAGCAAGATGTTCCTGAGCTTCCCGCTCACTCTGGTCTTTGCCTTCCTGCAGATCCCGTTGCTCAAGCGTCACTGGGACGGCGACGACAATCCCTTCGTACGGGGCAGCTGACCCCTTCCCGCGTCGGTTCGAGTCAGACGCCTTCCGGCTTGCGCGGCGGCCACATGCGGGCCAGATCGCCGGTCGGATTCGAATAGGTCGCAAAGTCGGCCTTGTCGCGCGACTCGTGGAAATGCGCCAGCGCCCAGACGACGGTGGGGAAGGCGAGCTGATCCCAGGGAATATCGGCCCAGTCGACCAGGGCCACGTCTTCGCTCTCCGGACCGGCCGCCACGTCGGCGCTCAGCAGTCGAGCACGGTACATGATCTGCACCTGGCCGATGCGCGCCACGCTGTACATGGCCAATAGCCGATCGATCTCGATGGTGGCGCAGGCTTCTTCCCGCGCCTCGCGCTGGGCGGCCTGTTCGGTCGTCTCGCCGAGTTCCATATAGCCGGCCGGCAAGGTCCAGAACCCCTTGCGCGGCTCGATGGCCCGCTTGGCGAGGAGGATCTTTTCCTTGCCGCCGTCGTCCCCAGGGTCTCGCCACGTGCATACCGCGCCCGCGACGATCTTGGGATTCTGGTAATGGATGAATTCGCAGCGGCCGCAGACCAGTCGCTCGCGATTGTCGCCTTCGGGGATCCGTTTCTCGAAATGCTCCGGCGGATCCCACGGCAGGCGGGGCCGTTCGGGAAGGGTGGGCGCACTCATGGCGCCCAGTCCTACGCCGCCCGTATCAGGGCCGCAACGCCGGGCAGGGTCTTGCCTTCCATCCATTCAAGGAAGGCGCCGCCTGCGGTCGAGACGTAGGAGAACTTCTCCTCGACACCAGCGGCGGCCAACGCGGCCACCGTGTCACCGCCGCCCGCCACCGAGAGCAGCTTGCCGGCGCCGGTGAGCCGGGCCGCTTCCTGGGCGAGTGCCACCGTGCCGGCATCGAAGGGCTTCAGCTCGAAGGCGCCGAGCGGGCCGTTCCATACCAGAGTGGCGCACTGGCCGAGCTCCTCCTTGTAGATCGCGACCGACTTCGGCCCGACATCGAGGATCATCTGATCGTTGGGGCAGGCCGTGGCGTCGACCGTCGTGCTGGCTGCACCGGCCTTGAACTCGCCCGCGACCACAGCGTCGACCGGTAGCAGCACTTTGCACTTGGCCGCCTGGGCCTTCTTCAGGATCTCGAGGGCCGTGGGCGCGAGATCCTTCTCGGCCAACGACTTGCCGATCTGGATCCCTTGCGCATGCAGGAAGGTGTTGGCCATGCCGCCGCCGATGATCAGCTTGTCGACCTTGCCGACGAGGTTGCCCAGCAGATCGAGCTTGGTCGACACCTTGGCGCCGCCGACGATGGCGGCGACCGGCCGCTTGGGGTTGCCCAGCGCCTTGTCGAGCGCTTCGAGCTCACCCTGCATCAGCCGCCCGGCGACGGCGGGTAGGCGATGGGCGAGACCCTCGGTCGAGGCATGTGCGCGATGTGCCGCCGAGAAGGCGTCGTTCACGTAGATGTCGCCCACCAGCGAGAGCTTGTCGACGAAGGCCGGGTCGTTCTTCTCCTCTTCCTTGTGGAAGCGGAGATTCTCCAGCAGCAGCACGTCGCCCGCCTTCATGTTGCGCACGGCGTCTTCGGCCAGCGGGCCGATGCAATCCTCGGCGAAGCCGACCGGCTTGCCGAGCGCCTTGGCCAGCGGCTCGACCAGCGGGCGCAGGCTCATCTCCGGCACCCGCTTGCCATCGGGCCGGCCGAAGTGGCTGAGCACGATCACCTTCGCGCCCTTGGCCGCCAGCTCCGACAGTGTCGGCGCAGCGCGCTCGATGCGTGTGGCGTCGGTCACCTGGCCGTTCTTCATCGGCACGTTGAGGTCCACGCGCACCAGTACGCGCTTGCCGGCCATGTCGATGGAGTCGATCGTCTTGAACGTCGCCTTGGGCATTGAGTCTCTCTGCGATGTCGGAAGTACCCTGCTCCCCTAGCGTTTCCGGATGACGAAGACCAGTACCTCGCCTTCGCGGGCCGTTGAGACCAGTTCGTGGCCGGTCTGGCGGCAATAGGCCGGGAAATCGGCTTCGGCGGCCGGATCGGTCGCGCGCACCGTGAGCAATCCGCCAGGCGGCAGCTCGCGCAGCTTGCGGTTGGCGCGCAGCACAGGCAGCGGGCAGAGCAGGCCGGTCGCGTCGTACTCGAGCGTCACCGGCGTATCGTTGGCGGGCGTGTCGGTCATCGTGGGCGATAATACTGCATCGCTTCGGGAAGCCAGCGCTTGATATCGGCGATACGCGTCGTGTCGGCGGGATGCGTGCTCAGCCATTCCGCTTGCCGCCGACCGGAATTGGCAGCGCGCATGCGCTCCCACAGGCCGACGGCTTCGCGTGGGTCGTAGCCGGCCAGGGCCATCAGCACCAGGCCGATGCGGTCGGCTTCGGACTCCTGTGCCCGTGACATCGGCAGGACGAAACCCACCGTTGCGCCGGCGCCGACCGCCGCCATCATGACCGGCAGGTAGGTGCGGCTGCGACCCGAAACGGTGGCCGACAAGGCGACGGCTGCGGCCGTGGTGCCGACCGAGGCCACCATCTGGTCGCTCATGCGCTCCGCGCCGTGGCGGGCGAGCGCGTGCGCCACCTCGTGGGCGACGACGACGGCGAGGCCCGCTTCGGTCTGGGTGATCGGCAGCAGGCCGGTGTAGACGGCGATCTTGCCGCCGGGCAGGCAGAAGGCGTTGGGTTCGTTCTTGTCGATGGTCTTGAACTCCCAGCGATAGTGCGGCGCCCGCCACATGTCCTCAGGTGGCCGCTCGGCGGCCGCGGCGATGCGTCGGCCGACTTTCTCGACCAGGGCGTTTGCCTGCGAATTGCTCGAGAGCTGCTCCTTGCTCAGCACCTCGCGATAGGCTCTGAGGCCCATCTCGCGTTCCTCGTTCTCGCTCACCAGCATGATCTGCGAGCGGCCGGACACGGGCGCCGTTTCGCAGGCTGCGAGAGCAAGCGTCAGTCCGCAGATCGTCAGCAGCAGGCGCAGCGCGACGGACATTCAGCCTCTCCTTTCATCACTCTTAGTTGTTCTTCGGGAGGTCGCGGGCGTGGTATCGCGACAGCGCCATCGCCGCTTCGAAGTCTTGAGCGTAGCCAAATAACGAGTTCGTGAACACGTGCCCAAAAAGCGAATTTGCAGTCGCTATCCCGAGAAATCAGCCATGCAACGCTGCATGGCTCTCGGGGATGCAGATCGAAATGATTCCGCACAGAATATGAAACCTATGATCACCGCAGTGTATTCGGTTCGCGGCGTATCGTCCCTAGTGGAACGGTTGTCCGCATGAGCGCCGTGGCCGAGATCGTTCCTCTCTTTGCGACACCACTTGTCCTCTACGACGTCCCGGATTCAGGATCGCTCAACGCCGATCTGCGTCGCGTGATCGAAGAACGCGAAAAGACCAATGCTTCGACCCAGCACTCCAACGAAGGTGGCTGGCAGTCGAGCTGGGACATGGACCGCTGGGGCGGTGCGCCGGCGCTGAAGCTGCTGGCGATCGGTCGTAACACCGCCAACAAGATGACGACGGATCGCAAGGGAACGGCCGGTACCGGACCTCATCCGGGTTACTTCGCGGTGACTTGGCGTGCCAACATGTGGGCGAACATCAACCGCAGTGGCGATGCCAACCTCATGCACTCGCACCCGGGTTCGTTCTGGTCCGCTGTCTACTACGTCGACGACGGCGGCGTTTTCGAGAATCCGACGCTGGGCGGCGCCCTCGAATTCATGGATCCACGCGGTGCCGGGCCGGTGATGTACGCGCCGCATCTCGGCTTTGCCATGCAGGGCGGCCTGTCGGGCGGCGCCAACGAGGTGGTGATGCCCAAGGCCGGCCGGCTGGTGATGTTCCCCTCGTGGCTTGCCCATCAGGTCCGCGCCTATCGCGGCAACGCCACGCGAATCTCGATCGCGTTCAACCTCAGCCTGTGAGCGCTTCGCCGTGAGTCTCAGCGGCGACGAGCTGTTTGCCGCCGGCCGCTTCGACGAGGCGATGGCAGCCTACCGTCAGATCCTCGCCAAGGATCCGGCCGACGCCGCGGCACGCATGGGGCTCGATGCGATCCTGGAGCGGGCGCGCACCGAGCAGCCCAACGCTCTGCTGCGTGAGCTGCTGTTGCAAGCCTATGCCGACGACGGCGCCAACTGGGAGGCGGTCGGTTGGGGCGCCGCCAACCAGCTCCTGGTCGGTTGGCCGCAGGACAACGATCTCGCCGTCCTTGCCGCCGATCCGCTGCTGCGCGAATTCCTGAGGAAGTCGCTCAATCGCGATGCCGCCCTGGAGCGGAGGTTGATCGCGCTGCGCCGCGCCGTGGCCGACGCGCTGCTGGCCGCCGAAGCGCCGGGCGAGGCGATCGTGGCGCTGGCCGATGCGCTTGCCGAGCAGGCCTGGCACAACGAATATATCTGGTCCGACGACGCCACGGTGCCGGACGGCTCGGCCGCCGCGATGTTCCGCCCGTCGGCGACGCCGCGCGCCGACGTCATCGAGGAGCGTCGGCTGGCGGCAGAGATTCCCGAGATCGCACCCATCATCGATGCCGTGTCGCAGTCGGTGGCGGCGATGTACGAAGCCAATCCCTATCCGCGCTGGACGCATCTTGCGCGCCGGCCGACGGTCGATGTGCGCGCAGCTCTTCTGCACGACTTTCCGCACGCCGCTCCGGTCGATTTCGGCGATGGCCCGCTGCAGGTGCTGATGCCGGGCGCCGGCACCGGCCAGCATCCGCTCACCGTGGCGTCGTCCTATGCCGGGGCGCAGGTCACCGGCGTCGATCTCTCCCGGGCGAGCCTCGCCTACGGCAAGCGCATGGCGAGCCGGCACGGCATCGCAAACATCGAGTTCCTGCGCGGTGACATTCTCGATCTGGCCAAGCTCGGCCGCACCTTCGACCATGCCGAATGCGTCGGCGTGCTGCACCACATGGCCGATCCGCGCGCCGGCCTGATGGCTATTTCGTCGGTGCTGCGGCCTGGCGCCTTCCTGCGGCTCGGCCTCTATGGCGAGGGCGCGCGCACCCTTGTGGTGCGGGCGCGGCGCGATATCGAGGCCGCCAAGTTGCCGGCGACGCTCGATGGCCTGCGCGACTTCCGCCGCAGGGTCATGACCGGCCAGTGGCGACGGCTGCGCGGGCTCACCGAATGGGAGGACTTCTGGAGTGCCAGCCTGCTGCGCGACCTCTGCTTCCATGTGCAGGAGCATCGTTACACGGTCTCGCGCGTGCGCAGCTTCCTCGAGGGCAGCGGCCTCAACTTCCTCGGCTTCGAGTTCAATGTCGGTGCCTCGCAGCGTGCCGACGCCGGCGCCGGCCCGCTCGCGCTCTACGCCGCGCGGTTTCCGAGCGAGCGCACCCTGTCCGATCTCGCGAATTGGGAACAACTCGAACGCGAGAAATCCGGCCTGTTCCCTGGCTACGCCTTCGTCTGCCAGAAAATGTAGGCCGCGCTCGCGATGTCAGGTCGCGAAGAAGTCCGGCCCGCCTTTGCGCTTCAGTTCCTCGCCAGCGTCACGTCCCAGGGCTTCGGCGTCGGCAAGGGGGCCACGGCGTTCGGTGAAGATCACTTCCGATCCGTCGGGCCGGGCGATGAGGCCGCGCAGATGCAGGCCGTCGCCGGTCAGCACCGCATGGCCGGCGATCGGCGTGCGGCAGGAACCGTCGAGCACCGCGAGCATCGCATGCTCGGCGCTGACGCAAATCGACGTCGGCTGATGGTCGATCGCCGCCAGCCAGCCGCGCGTGCGCTGATCGTCGATGCGGGTCTCGATGCAGACCGCCCCCTGACCGACGGCGGGCAGCATCTCGTCTTCCGGGATCGGCGTGCCGACCCTTTCCATACCGAGCCGCTTCAGGCCGGCGAGCGCCAGGATCGTCGCCTGCACAGTGCCTGACCGGCATTTGGCCAGCCGGGTCTCGACATTGCCGCGCAAGGTCACGATCGCGAGGTCGGGGCGGCGATGCAGCAGCAGGGCGCGGCGGCGGAGCGCCGACGTGCCCACGATCGCGCCCTGGCGCAGGTCGGCGATACGGGCGGCATCATTGGCGATCAACACGTCACGTGTATCTTCGCGCGGCAGGAACGCGGAAATGACGAGGCCCGGCGGTTGCGCCGTCGGCATGTCCTTCATGCTGTGGACGGCCGCGTCGATGCGGCCGGAGAACATGGCCTCCTCGATTTCCTTCACGAACAGGCCCTTGCCGCCCGCCTCGGAGAGCGGACGGTCCTGGATCGCATCGCCCGTGGTCTTGATGGCGACGATCTCGACCGCGTCGGGCGCAGCCAGCGCCGGCACGGCCCGCGCCAGAGCGTCGCGGACCAGGCCGGTCTGGGTGAGCGCGAGCCGGCTGCCGCGCGTGCCGAGCCGAAGAAGAGGTGCCGTCATGGCGCTGCTCTAGCGTAAGCAGTCGCATCATGCCAGAAGACCCGCATGCTGGTGCTGGGCATCGAAACGAGCTGCGACGAAACGGCCGTTGCCGTGGTCGAGGGGCCGCCCGGAACTGGGCCGGCGGCGATGCAGCCGGTCGGCCGGATTTTGTCGAACACGATCTACAGTCAGCTCACCGAGCATCGCCGCTTTGGCGGCGTGGTCCCGGAAATCGCCGCCCGTGCCCACTTGGAGCGGATCGACGGGCTGATCGAGCAGGCTATGGTCGAGGCCGGTGTGGGGCTCGCCGATCTCGACGGCATCGCCGCGACCGGCGGGCCGGGGCTGATCGGCGGGGTCATGGTGGGAGTCATGACCGGCAAGGCGCTGGCTTTCGCCCACGAGAAGCCGTTCCTGGCGATCAACCACCTCGAGGGCCACGCGCTTTCCGTGCGCCTGACCGAGCCGGTCGCGTTTCCCTATCTGCTGCTGCTGGTGTCGGGCGGCCACTGCCAGCTTCTCACCGTGCGCGGGCCCGGCGACTTCACGCGGCTCGGCACGACCATCGACGATGCGGCCGGCGAGTGCTTCGACAAGACGGCCAAGCTCCTGGGGCTGGGTTTCCCGGGCGGGCCGGCGGTCGAGAAGGCCGCGGTCGGCGGCGATCCCCGGCGTTTTGCCCTGCCGCGGCCGATGTGGCGCAAGCCCGGCTGTGACTTCTCCTTCTCGGGCTTGAAGACAGCGGTACGCCAGACGGCGGAAAAGCTCGATCCCAACGACGCGACCGCGGTGGCCGATCTCTGCGCCTCCTTCCAGCGCACGGTGGGCGATGTGTTCGTCGATCGCTGCACCAATGCGCTCGCCCTTGCGCCGATGCCCACGCTCGTCGTGGCCGGCGGCGTGGCGGCCAATGCCTATCTGCGCGGCCGGCTGGAGGAGGTGGCCGCGGCCCACGGCGCCCAGCTGGTGGCGCCGCCGGTCCGGCTCTGCACCGACAATGGCGCGATGATCGCCTGGGCCGGCGTCGAACGGCTGCGCCTCGGCCGGATCGACGGTCTCGATTTTCGCCCGCGCCCCCGTTGGCCGCTCGATCCCTCGACGGCTCATCGCCTGTAGGATGTGCCCATGAGCAGCGGTACCCTCGCCTTCGAAACGGTCGCGGCTTTCGCGACACCGATCATCGTGGTCGATCTGCCGGATGGGGCGCAGCTCAATGCAGCGCTGGTGCCGGTGCTGCTGAAGCGCGAGGCCGAGAAGAAAAGCGAGTCGCGCAGCACGCTCGGCGGCTGGCAGTCGAGTCTCGATCTCGACAAATGGGCGGGCGCGCCGGCGATCAAGCTGCTGGCGATCGCGCGCAACATCGCCAACCGCATCACCACCGACCGTACCGGCAAGCCCGTCACCATCCTGTGGCAGGCCAACATGTGGGCGAACATCAACCGCAGCGGCCACGGCAACGAGTTCCATTCCCATCCCGGCAGCTATTGGTCGGGCGTCTACTATGTCGACGATGGCGGTGTCTCGGCCGATCCGTCGCTGGGCGGCGAACTCGAATTCATGGATCCGCGCGGGCCGGCGCCGGCCATGTATGCGCCGCATCTCGCCTTCGCGCTGCCAGGCGGCCTGTCGGTCGGCACCAACCAGACGATCGTGCCCAAAGCCGGCCGGCTGGTGATGTTCCCGGCCTGGCTGCTGCATCAGGTCCGGCCCTATCGCGGCACGGCGCAGCGCATCTCCATCGCCTTCAATCTCAGCCTGTGAGCGCGCTCGACCATATCGGCGTCGTGGGCGGCGGCGCCTGGGGCACCGCGCTTGCCTGCCTGGCTCGCCGCGCCGGCCGCCGGGTCACCTTGTGGTCGCGCGATCCCGCCGTCTCGCGCGCCATCGCGGCGGAGCAGCGCAACGAGATCTACCTGCCGGGCCAGTCGCTCGACGCCGGCATCGAGGCCGTCGCCGATCTCAGCGCACTCGCCGCCTGCGATGCGATCCTGCTGGTCTGCCCGGCACAGGCGCTGCGCGGCGTCGCCCGCGACCTGCCGGGTAGGTCGCCGGTGGTGATCTGTGCCAAGGGCATCGAGGCCTCGACCGGCCTGCTGATGCCGGAAGTGCTGGCGGAGGCCCTGCCGGGGCGGGCGATCGCCATGCTCTCGGGGCCGAGCTTCGCTGAGGAGGCGGTGCAGGGACTGCCGACGGCGGTCAGCATCGCCACGCACGATGCCGATCTCGGCCGCGACCTCGCCGGGGCGCTCGCCGCCGGCATGTTCCGGCCCTACTGGATCGACGACGTCACGGGCGTCTCATTGGGCGGCGCGGTGAAGAACGTCCTGGCGATTGCCGCCGGCATTGTCGAAGGCCGCGGGCTCGGCCACAACGCGGCCGCCGCGCTGATCACGCGTGGCTTCGCCGAGATGGCGCGGCTCGGCCTCGCCATGGGCGCCAACCTCGAGACGCTGACCGGGCTGAGCGGTCTCGGCGATCTGGTGCTGACCTGCCATGGCCCATTGTCGCGCAACCGTTCGCTGGGCGCAGCGCTCGGCCGGGGGGCGAGCCTCGCCGACTACCTGCAGGGCCGACGGCAGGTCGTCGAAGGCGCGGCGACGGCGCCGGCGGTGCTGGCGCGAGCAGCCAAGCTCGGCATCGAGATGCCGATTTGCACCGCCGTCGATGCTATCCTGCATCGCGGCGCGGACCTCGACGAGGCGATCCGCGGCCTGCTGGCGCGACCGTTGCGCCGCGAAGGCACGTAAGACGAGACGAGTAGGGGGAAGACATGGCGCATTGGCTCATCAAGTCCGAGCCGTCGGTTTATGGCTGGGCGCAGTTCGTGAAGGAGAAGAAGACCTCCTGGACCGGCGTGCGCAATGCCCAGGCGTCGATCAATCTCAAGGCCATGAAGGTGGGCGACCGCTGCTTCTTCTACCACTCGAATGAAGGCAAGGAGATCGTGGGCATCGCCGAGGTGGTGAAGGCGGCCTATCTCGATCCTACCGACAAGGCCGGCAAAGCCGTCACCGTCGACGTGAAGGCCCTCGAACCGGTGAAGACGCCGGTGACGCTCGCCGCCATCAAGGCCGATCCGAAGCTCAAGGATTTCGGCCTGGTCCGCCAGTCGCGCCTCTCCGTCGTGCCGGTGAGCGACGAGCAGTGGAAGATGATCATGAAGATGGCGGGCGGCTGATCGGAGCCGACGGCGTTTTGGGGAGACGGATTGGCCGGCTGCGATGCCGGTCGAGTCCGTCGACAGGGGCGGGAGAGGTAAGCGTCGATGGTCGACAATACGCGCGGCATCCTCGCGATGGCGGCGTCGGTCGTCGTCTTCATCTTCAACGATGCGCTGATCAAGCTCGCGGCCGAGACCATTCCCTCGGTCCAGGCGATCGGTGTGCGCGGCCTGTTCGCCACGCTCTGGTGCAGCCTCGCCCTGCTGGTGAGCGGCGCCTGGCGGCAGCTCCCGATGGCGGTGCATCCGCTGGTGATGCTGCGCGGTGGCCTGGAGTCGGGCGCGGCGATCTTCTACCTGATCGCGCTGTTCCAGATTCCCTTCGCCATCGCCACGGCCATCAACCTCTCGACACCGCTGGTGCTGACGGTGCTCGCCGTCCTGATCCTGAAGGAGAACGTGCGCTGGCGGCGCTGGAGCGCGGTGATCGTGGGCTTCCTGGGCGTGTTGCTGGTGATCCAGCCGCGACCGGGCGACATCAATGCCTGGACCTGGCTGGTGCTGCTGGCGACCCTGATCGGTGCCTTCCGCGACATCATCGCCCGCTATCTGCCGCCGGCCGTGCCGACCCTGGTCGTGTCCTTCACGACCGCGCTCGGCGTCGCGCTGGTCGGCTGCGTCTGGGCGCTGATCGACGGCTGGCAGCCGATGGACTGGCGCGGCATCGGCTTCATCGTCGCCTCGTCGCTGCTGCTCGCCGCCGGCTATCAGTTCCTGGTCGTTGCGCTGCGCTCGGGCGGCGAGATCTCGGTCATGGCCTCGTTCCGCTACTCCTCGATCCTGTGGGCCCTGGGCATCGGCTACGTCGTATGGGGCGAGGTGCCCAATGCCCTGGCCATCGCCGGCATTGCGGTGATCGTGGGCTCCGGCCTGTACATTCTGCATCGCGAGCGCGTGCGGCGTTGAGTGTGGCCTGGCTCGCCTGATATCGACACCTATCAACGCAGAGGTTCTCATGACAGGCGCCGTCAGCTACTCCGTGACCGAAGGCATCGCCGATATCGTTCTTACCCGGCCGCCGGTCAATGCGCTCAATCTCGAGACGGTGCGGGAGATCATCACGGCGCTGAAGCGCGCGAGCGCCGACCGGGACGTGGGGGCCGTCGTGATCTCGAGCGGCACGCCGCGCCGCTTTTGCGCCGGACTCGATCTCGATCAGGTGCAGGGCAAGTCGATCGCCGAGATGCACACGTTGCTCTCTGCCCTCTATGTCGAGCTGCACGACGTCCAGCTCGCGCTCGGCAAGCCGTCGATTGCCGCCGTCGCCGGCGCGGCGCGCGGCGCGGGCATGACGCTCTCGATCTCCTGCGATGTGATCATTGCGGGCGACAAGGCGACATTCGGCTATCCCGAGATCGATGTCGGGCTGATCCCCGGCATCCATTTCGTCCACCTGCCGCGCATCATCGGCAAGCACCGGGCCTTCGAGCTTCTCTTCAGTGGTCGGAGCTTCGATGCCGCCGAAGCGGCCTCGCTGGGGCTGGTGAGCAAGGTGGTGCCGGATGCCGAGGTCCTGGCCGAGGCACACAGGCTCGCCCGTACTTTCGCGGCCAAGTCGCCGGCGGTGATGCGCCTGGCCCGTGCCGCCTTCGGGCGGGCCTGCGACATGGGCTACCGCCACAACGTCGCGGAGATCGTCGAGGCCTTCTGCACCATCGCCTCGACGCCGGACAGCCAGGAAGGCGTCAACGCCTTTGCAGCCAAGCGGCCCCCGGTCTGGGAGCCGCGCTAGGAGCCGTGCTGAGCTGGCGGATCCGGCCCTATCGAGCGACCCCGATCTATCGAGCGACCCACGATTCGTAGTCGCGCGCCACTTCTTCCACGGCGGTATCGTAGAAGCGCTTGCCGTGCTCGGGCGTCGCCTGGTTGGGGTCGGAACCGATCCGTCCGTCGGGGAAGGTGCGGCGATAGTCTTCGGCGTCGGCGAAAGAGCCGTTGGGCGCGATGCGCGGCTCCATCTGCTTCTGCTGCATGGTCTCGGGGTACTTGTACCAGGTGAGCGCCACTTCCGAGGCAGTGGCGTGGCTGCCCTCGCCGACCGGATAAAGCTCTTGGCTCAGCCGCTTGATGCCGGGCCCATCCCACCAGTTGCGCAGGGCGCACTTGATCGAGGGCTGGTTGGACAGCCGCTCCATCGAGCGTTCGGCGTAGATCTCGGAGAAGGCGGCCGTCACCGTGGCGATGTTGCCGCCGTGGCCGTTCACGAAGAAGAAGCGCGTGAAGCCGTGCCGCGCCAGCGACACCACGGTGTCGCGCACCACGGCGATGAGGGTGGTGGGCCGCAGCGTCACCGAGCCCGCGAAAGCCAGGTGATGCTGTGCCATGCCGACCGAGATGGTGGGCGCCACCAGGGCGCCGACCTTGTCACCGGCGCCGCGGGCGATCATCTCGGCGGTCAGCGCGTCGGTGCCGATCAGGCCGGTCGGCCCGTGCTGCTCGGTCGAGCCGATCGGGATGATGATGCCGGTCTTGGTCTTGAGGTAGTCGTCGACGAACTGCCACGTCTTGAGCTGAAGCTGCACGAAACTGAACTCCTGTGGGATTTGCCCACAGGATGCGTCGCGGTCAGCGATCAGGCAAGGCGTTCATCCGGTCGGCAGGGCGGGCGCGGCAGGATCGACCGTGGCGGCAAGACGGCGGCGGTCGAGGTCGGCCAGAGCCTTGTCGCGGGCTTCGGTGAGCTTCTTGATTTCGATGGTGCAAAGTTCGCGGTTGCCCGAATTGCAGCGTGTCTCGATCGTCTTGATCTCGGCGTTCGCGCCATCTTCGATCCGTGTCCTGATCCCGGCAAAGTGAGCGTCGCGCGCCTCATCGCTCGGGAAACTCGCGGGTGTAAGCACCACCATGACCCGCTCGGGGTACTTGTTGTTGGCCCCAGACGCGGCATCGACCGCTACGCCGACAAGACCGCCCAGCAGCAAATTGCCCAGGGTGGCGCCGGTGAAGCTCGATGCCAGGAGCTCGTCCGACCGCGCGTAGCCTTCCCGCGTGCAGCTGACGACCACATTGTCTTTGGAGCGGGCGACATTGACCCGACCCGGCGTCGGGTTGACGACACCGATGTTGGCGCCTGCCCGATCGATCTTGCATTCGGCCCCCGGCGGCTGGGATTCGATCAAGACGTCCTGTGTCGTTCCCCCGACCACCGTTGCGCAAGCTGAAGCGACAAAACCCAGCGCAATCACCACCACAAGGCGGCCAATGGCCGCCAAACGCCCGACATTCACTCGTTTTCTCCCCCAGCCGGTAAACCGGCCGGCGAGGATGCTATCGACAAGAGATACCGTTCGGCAAGTACAACTGTCGGTTAGGCCGGTGCAGGTGCCCGAAGGAGCCGCTCAGATCGGTGCGATCGAGCGGAATTTCGGTGGATGGTCGTGCGGGCGGCGCGGCTGGGCGGCGTCGAGGATCTCGGTGAGGCGCTGGCGCGTGTCGCGCGGGTCGATGATGTCGTCGATGCCGAAACCTTCGGCGGCGCGCAATGCGCCGATGCGGGTACGGGTCTCGTCGATCATCTGGCGGCGGCGCGCGGCGGGATCGGGGGCGGCCTCGTACTCCTTGCGGAAGGCAACGTCGATGGCGCCCTCGATCGACATGGCGCAGATCTCGGCCGACGGCCAGGCGAGGCAGGCGTCGGCCGCGAAGGAGCGGCCGCCGCACATGGCGAAGTAGCCGAGCCCGTAGCCCTTGCGCAGCACGACCGATATGCGCGGCACTGAGGCATGGCCCCACTCGAACACCAGCTTGGCGCTGCGCCGGCCGAGGCTGGTGCGTTCGGCACTCGAGCCGATCGAGAAGCCCGGCACGTCGACGAAGGAGACGATGGGCAGGCCGAAAGCGTCGCAGAGCGCGATGAAATGCGCACCCTTGTCGCAGGCGTCGCTGTTGATCATGCCGCCGAGCCGCAGCGGCTGGTTGGCCATGAAGCCGACCGGCCGTCCGCCCAGCCGCGCCAGCGCCGTCACCATGTTGCCGGCAAACGTCGGCTTCAGCTCGAACAGCGTGCCGGGATCGGCCAGCTCGCGCAGGACCTTGCGCACGTCGTAGGCCTTGCGGGTCGAGACCGGCACGAGGTCGAGCAGCGCGTCGGGCGAACGGGCGAGCGGCCGCGCGTCGGCGGTCGTCTGCTGCGGTGCCCGCGCATTGGTCGGCAAATAGGAGAGAAAGCGTCGCGTCGCCGCGAAAGCATCTTCCTCGCTTTCGACGCCGAGATCGGCGAGACCCTGGCGGTCGACCTGCACGTCGGCGCCCCCCAGCTCCTGCGCGTCGATCTCCTCGCCGGTCGCCGCCTTGACCAGGGCCGGGCCCGCGATGCCCATGGTCGACAGGCCGCGCACCATCACGACGAAGTCGGCCATGCCGGCATAGTTGGTCGGGCCGGCGAAGCCCGCGCCAAGCATCAGCGCCACCATCGGCACCCAGCCCGAGGCGCGGGCGAAGTGGTGGAAGGTGGTGTTGGCGTTGGCGAAGTGCCGCGCATCCTGGCCGTCCTGGATGCGATGGCCGCCACCGTCCAGGATCATGATCAGCGGCAGGCCGCGGGTGATGGCGATCTGCAGTGAGCGCTGGACCTTGGCGCTGCCCAGCCGGCCGATGCTGCCGCCATGCACGGCGAAATCCTGCGAAAAAACCACCACCGGTCGGCCGTCGATCGTGGCGGTGCCGGCCACGACGCCGTCGGCCGGCGACGCGGTGCGTACCGGAAAGGCGTCTGCCCCGATGCCATCGTCCTCCGCCGTCACCAGTCCGCCGAATTCGGTGAAGCTTTCGTCATCGACCAGTCGGTCGATGCGGACACGGGCGCTCAGTCGGCCGCGGCGTGCCAGTTTCTCGACGGCGGCGGCGCGGGCCTTGTCGCTCAAGCTGTCGCGCACGGCCTCGATGCGGCCGATCAGGTCGCGCATCGTCACATCACTGCTCATGATGATCTCCTCGATAAGTCAGGACAGGCGCTCGCGTCGGATGCGGATGCCCGCAGCCTCGCGGTCCCAGGTATCGGCGGTGACGCCGTCGGCGCGCAGCAAATGCTTCTCCACCTTCTGCGTCGGCGTCTTGGGCAAAGCCGGCAGCACGCGCACGAAGCGCGGCACCATGAAGTGGGCCATGCGCGGCTGCAGGAAGCGCAGCAACTCGGCCGGGTCGATGGTGGTGCCTTCGACGGGCGCGACCACCGCCAGCACCTCGTCCTCGCCATGCTCCGACGGCACGGCCACCGCGGCGGCCTCGCGCACGGCGGGATGTGCCATCAGCTCGGCCTCGACCTCGAAGGAGGAAATGTTCTCGCCGCGACGGCGGATCGCGTCCTTCATGCGGTCGACGAAGAAGAAGTTGCCGGCCTCGTCGCGACGGAAGGCGTCGCCGGTATGGAACCAGCCGTTGCGCCAGGCGCGGGCGGTGGCTTCCGGATTGTTGTGATAGCCGTGATTCATCGCCCACGGCACGTCGGTGCGGACGATCAGTTCGCCGATCGCGCCCGGCGCGACCTCGCAGTCGTGCTCGTCGACAATGCGGGCCTCGACGCCCTCGCGCGGCCGGCCGCAGGTGCCGCGTACGGTCGGGTTGCGCTCCGAGATCAGCGGGCAGGAGGTCTCGGTCATGTTGAAGGTGGTGTAGATGTCGACGCCGAAACGGTCAGCGAAGAGCTGGGCATCGTCGCTGAGCGGCACCACCACGGCCTTCTTCAGCGTGTGGTCGCGGTCGCGCGGCCCGGGCGGCGCCTTCAGCAGGAAGGGCACCATCGCGCCCAGCAGGGTGAGGCAGGTCGTGCCGGTGGCACGCACCGTGTCCCAGAAGGAACTGGTGTCGAAGGCCTCGACCAGTGCGATCGAGCCGCCACAGACCAGCATGCGATAGACCGCACCGGTGCCGCCGGCATGGAACAACGGCAGATTAACCATGTTCCGGTCGTCGGCGGTGTAGGCATAGAGGGCATGCGCCACCGACGTCGTCTGTAGATACGAGCAGAGCACGCCCTTCGAGGGGCCGGTCGTGCCCGAGGTGTAGATCACGCACTGTGTGTCCCACGGCATGATCTCGCGCGCCGGCGGCGCGGGACGCTCGCCGGGCAGGCGCAGCGCCGCCGGGCCGTCGACTGCGATGCGGCGCAGCAAGGCGCCCCCGAGATCGATGCCGTCGAGCCGCGGCAGCAGATCGGGATGGCCGGCAATCAGGCGTGCCCCGGAGAGGCGCACGGCATGTTCCAGCAGCGTGCCGCGATAGGCGAGATTGAGCGGCACGTAGACCGCACCCAGATAATTGACGGCGAGCCAGAGGCGGAGCGCCTCCGGTCCATTGGGCAGCCAGGTGAGCACTGCATCGTCTTGCTGTACGCCTTCTCTTTGCAGGGCCGCGGCGGTTTCGACGACGATGCGATGCAGTTCGGCATAGGTCCAGGCGAGGCCGGTCGCGGCGAACTGCACGAAGATCTTGTCGGGTGTTTCGCGGGCGCGGCGGTCGAGCAGGGGGCGCAGCACGCTTGCGTCCGGCCGCGGGATGCGCGGATCGCGCCAGGATGTCTGTGCCGCCGTCATCGTGTCACCGTTCGTGGCCGCGGCAGCCGCGCCAGCAGCAGGGCCTTGGACTTGGCGAGGCCGCTCGCCGAGCGGTCCATCAGGTATTGCACCATCAGGCCGCGCATGGCGGCCAGCAGGAAGGAGGCTTCGGCCGCACAGTCGGCCGAGCGGGCGATCTCGCCGCGCCGTCGCGCCTCGCGCAGATCGGCGGCGAGACCGTCGCGCCAGCGGCCGGCGACCTGGGCCACCAGCGGCTGCAGTTCGGGCAGGCCGAACATCGATTCGGTGTAGATCGAGTAGAGCGCCGCCGTCGCCGCGGCGTTGCGGTCGGCGCTGCCGAGATGGGCGTCGATCCGCAGCTTTACGGCGGCAAGGCCTGCCACGCCATCGAGATGTCTCGCGAGATAGGCCTGGAACCAGCCATCCATCGATTCGAGCAGCGCCCGCACCAACCCGACCTTGCTGCCGAAGCGTTCCACCGGCAGGCCACGGCTGTAGCCCGCGGCCACGCCGACGTCGGCGAGGCTGGTGCCGGCAACGCCGCGCTCGGCAATCAGGCGCTCGGCGGCGCGCAGCATGCGGTTGTCCGATTCGCGGCGCCGGGTCGCCTGCGTGCGCCGCGGCGCGGCCGTCGTTTCGTCGGTCGATAGGATCAAGGCCCTTCCTCAGAAACTCACTTGCTAACTAGCAAGTATCTTCCTGTAATCGAACCGGCAAGACAAGAACGACGGAGGAGAGGATGAGCGGAATTCCGTTTCCGGGGCGACGCGGTTTCCTGGCGGGAGGCGCGGCGGCCATGGCCCTCGCGACGGTGCCTGTGCGGGCGAGCGAATGGCCGGCCAAGCCGGTGCGATTCGTCTGCGGCTATGCTGCCGGTGGTCTCACCGACCTGTTCGCCCGGCTCGCCGCCGAATATCTGACGACGAAGTACAAGCAGCCCTTCGTGGTCGAGAACAAGACCGGCGCCGGCTCCATCATCGCCGCCGACATGGTCGCCAAGTCACCGGCCGACGGTTACACGATCCTGTTCACGAACTCGACGGCGATGTTCCAGAACCAGGTCATCTTCAAGAGCGTGCCCTACGATACGGCGAAGGATTTCGTGCCGGTGTCCATGTTGTCGGCCGGCAAGGTGCCGCTCTGCGTGCACAAGTCGGTGCCGGGCGGTGGTCTTGCCGGTTTGGTCGCCCACGCGAAGGCCAACAAGACCAGCTTCGGCACGACGGGCATCGGCTCGCTGGCCCATGTCTTCTGCATGAAGCTGAACGAAACCTTCGGCATCGAGATGGAGCCGGTGCACTATCGGGGCGAGGCGCCGATGTGGGCCGATCTCTCGGCCGGCGTGACGCAGGCCGCCTGTTCGACCCTGCAGGGCGCCTCGGCCGCGATCCAGGCCGGGAATGCCCGGCCGGTCGCGGTTCCGTCGAAGACACGCTCGCGCCGCCTGCCCGAGGTCGCGACCTTCCATGAGCAGGGGGCGACGCATCCCTACTTCCTGCTGGAGAGCATGGTGTGCTGTGTGGCGCCGACCGGTACGCCGCAGCCGATCGTTGAGGCATTGTCGGCCGGCTTGGTCGCCCTGAACGACGAGCCGCGCATGAAGGACTTCGTCGACAAGTTCGGCCTCGATCAGGGCGCGCAGAGCCGGCAGGACTTTGCCGGCTTCATCCGCGACATGGGCCCGTTGCTCACCCGGGCCGTGCAGGAGCTGAACATTACCCCGCAATAGCGGCCCGGCTTTTGGCCGTCGGGAGTCGTCAACCCGGGACGATAGCATGCTATGGTCCGCCAAACGGAGAGCAGACCATGAAAGTGAACGTCGAAGTGACCTGCACCCCCGAAGAAGCCCGTGCCTTCTTTGGCCTGCCGGATATCAAGCCGATGCAGGATCGCATCATGGGCGAGATCGAAGATCGTCTGCGCTCCAGCCTGAACTCGATGAACCCGGAGACGGTGTTCAAGACCTGGCTGCCGGCCTCCATGCAGGGCATGGAACAGATGCAGCAGATGCAGCAGGTTTTCTGGAATCAGCTCGCCAACATCGCGAGCGGTAGCGGCGGCAAGAAGGAATAGGGCAGTCATGAGCCAGCGTAACCAGCCAGCCGATCCCAAGCCCTACTACGAAGCCCACGTCTTCTGCTGCACCAACCGCCGCCCGGCCGGCCATCCTCGCGGCTGCTGCGCCGAGAGGGGAGGCGAGGCGCTGCGCGATCACATGAAGAGCCGCGCCAAGGCGCTCGGCCTCAAGAACGTGCGGATCAACAATGCCGGCTGTCTCGACCGCTGCGAGCTGGGGCCGACCCTGGTGATCTATCCGGAAGGCATTTGGTACTCGGCACCGACCAAGGAAGACATCGACGAGATCCTGGAAACCCACCTGGTGAAGGGTGGGCGAGTCGAGCGGTTGATGCTGCAGCCCAATGAAAAGCTGCCGTCGGACCGCAAGGGGGCGACGGAAGCGGCGTAGCTTTCAGCCGCGCAGTCGCTGTTTCGTGCCGGTCGGCAGGTAGGCGAGGTCCTCGACGATATCGCCGCGCAGCAGGTGCTCTTCGACGATGCGGTCGATGCCGGCTTCGTCGACGCCGCCATAATAGGTGCCCTCCGGCCAGACCTGCAGAACCGGCGCCAGCGAACAGGGGCCGAGGCAGCTCGTCTTGGCGCTCATCGTGCCCTCGCCGGAGGTGCGCAGGGAAAGACGCTTCTGCTCGTTGCGCAGATGACCCCAGATCGTCTCGGCGCCGGCGCGAATGCAGGGACCACCCTGGCAGACCAGCACACGGCGACGCTGCGCCGGCACGACCGAGCCTTCGAGCGGCGGCGGTGCCTCCACTTTCTCGACCGCGGTCGTTTCCGCCTCGGCGGTATCGATGACGATGGCCAGCAGCTCGCGCATGGGGGCCTGCCGGCTGAAGGGCGGAGCGATGCGGATCTCGGGCCAGGGCCGGGAATCGCCTCCCTGCCAGCGTTGCAACGAACGCTTCACGCCGAGGAGGAAGCTCGGCTCGACGGGCACGAGGATCGGCACGATCAGAACGGGCTCCGGCGTTGCGATCAGCGTCTCGATCGCCGATCGCAGGGAGGGCGAGCCTTCCTCGGCAAAAGCGAAAAGCGCGTCGGCGACGTCCGGCAACGAGGTGGCCTGATCGCGCAAAGCTTCCATTTCGCGCAAAGCCGCGCCGGTCGCAGCCGAGCGCGCGAGCAGCAGGATACGCTTCATGCGAGGGCCTATGGCGGAATAGCCTACTCGACCAGTTCGGCCAGCCGCTTGATGATGCGGGTGGGCTGGGCGGTGGCGTTGGCGGGAATGCCGGCGCCGAACGGGTCGTACCAGATGCCGCACATGCCGAGCGCCTGCGGCGCCACGACTTCCCATTCGTAGTTGTCGCCGACCATCCAGGCCTCACCGGGATCGACGGCCAGCCGCTCCAGCGCATGGCGGTAGACGGCGAGCTCGGGCTTGCCTTGGCCGAACTCGCCCTCGATCTGGATGTGATGGAAGCGATGCGCGAGCTCGAAGCGCTCGATCTTGGCGCGCTGCGTTTCCGAGGCGCCGTTGGTCACCAACGCCAGCCGCACACCCGCGTCGCGCAGCGCATCGACTGTGGCATGCGCGTCGGGATACAGGCGGTATTCCTGGCGGCGCAGCTCGGTGAAGGCGTCGGCGATGCGGTCGGCCAAAGCGTCGTCGGAGCGGCCGAGCTTGGCGAGGCCACGACGCACCGAGTGCCGGCGAGCGCCGGGGATGTCGAGCCGCCACTTGGCGGCGGCGAGGGGGTCGCTCCAGAAGGCGCGCGCTTCCTCCATGACCGCC
Organism: Alphaproteobacteria bacterium 65-37; assembly: GCA_001897995.1. Lineage (GTDB taxonomy): Bacteria > Pseudomonadota > Alphaproteobacteria > Reyranellales > Reyranellaceae > Reyranella. The sequence continues at coordinate 24,118 of MKRV01000289.1, forward strand.
GCACGCACGCGCTCGATGGCGGCGGGTTCGTGGGCGTCGAGATGGGCGGCAAAAACCTTGAGCAGGCGCGTCCAGGCCTCCTCGGGCTGGGCATAGGCGCGAATCAACGTGTCGTCGAGATCGAACAGGATGGCGCGCGGCAGCTTGGTCATCGTCGGCTGAAAGGAACGAGTCGTGGAGACGTCAGAAGGTCGGCCGTTCGGCGAAACCCGTCGGGGCAGGGCTCACCACCACGGTGCGGTCGCCGCCCTGAATCTCGATCACCGCCAGCGCGCGTTCCGAGCGGCCGTCGGGGAAGAAGCGGAAGGCGCCGTCGATGCCGGACCAGCCGTTGGGATTGGTGATCGCCTCGGCCGAGAAGTCGCCGCCCGCCTTCTGGCGCGCGAGATGGCCGGCCAGCGCGACCGCGTCGTAGGCAAGCGTCGCCAGACGATGCGGTGGCTTGCCGTAGGTCGACAGGAAGCGGCGCTCGAAATCGGCGCGGCGCGCCGGATCGGGCGCGGCATACCAGGCACCACGCAGCATGGTCTCGCTGCCGACCCCGGGCGTGTCCCACACGCCGGTGCCGATGAACTGCACGGCCTTGCCGTCGATGCCGGCGGTGGCCAGGGCGGCCAGCACTGCCGACACGCGCGGCGGCGCGACCGGCACGAGGACGGCGACCTTGCTGTCGCCCTTGACCTCGTCGGCGAGGCGGCGTGCCGGCGTGGCGAGGTCGGTGGCGTTGGCGTCGAAGAACTCCACGCCGACCACCGAGCCGCCGCGGACGGCGACGTGGCTTTCGAGCGTGCGCACCATCTGTTCGCCATAGGAGGTCTGCGGCGCGAAGGCCGCAAAGCGGCGGATGCCCGATTCGACGGCCTTGTCGACGACACGGCGCACCTGCGGCGGGGCCGCGATTCCCATGATCCAGACGCCGCGCTGTGCGACCTGCTCGTCGTTGGAGAAGGAAATGACGTTGGCGCCGCCCTGGTTCACCAGCGGCACGAGGGCCGTGGCCGACGTGCCGTAGAGCGGCCCGAGCACCAGCGCTGCACCGTCGGTGCGTGCTTTGCGGTAGGACTGGACGGCGGCGTCGGCACTGTCGCCGCTGTCGTAGGCGGCGAGCGCCAGCTCCTTGGCACCGGTGTCGAACAGCGCCATTTCGGCGGCTTGCTGCATTTGCTGGCCGATCGGCGCGGCGCGGCCGCTCAACGGCAGCAGGAGGGCGATGCGGGTCTTTCCGGAGGCGGTCGTCGGCGATCCCACAGTTGGCGCAGTCGTGGTGAGCGGAGCAGGCGTGCTAGTCTTCGGTGACCCGCCGCAGGCGCCCAGCAGGAAGGCAGAGACGGCGAGTGCGAAAAGAGACCTACGCATCATCGGGCGCATCATCGGTGCGAAACTCCGGCAAACGGCGCGAGAGAAAGGGAACGGACGGTGTGAACGGACAGGGGCAAGCTCAGGACCAAGCTACCGGGGGGCAGGCGCCGCGTAAACCGCCGCTGGAGGCCGGGCTGCATATTGTGGCCACGCCGATCGGTAACATGGGCGACATCACGCTGCGCGCGCTCGACGTCCTGCGTGCCGCCGACCTGATTGCCTGCGAAGATACGCGTGTGTTCGCCAAGCTTGCCAGCCATTACGGCATTTCCGTTCCGACCGTAGCCTACAGCGATGCCACCCAGGAAGCGGCCGAGCCGCGGCTCGTGCGGGCGCTGGCCAGCGGCAAGCGGGTGGCGCTGGTTTCCGACGCCGGCATGCCGCTGATCTCCGACCCCGGCTACCGCCTGGTCCGCGCCGCGCTGGCCGGCGGACACCGCGTGAGTGCGGCGCCCGGCGCCTCGGCCGTGCCGATGGCGCTGGCGCTGGCCGGCCTGCCGACCGACCGCTTCTTCTTCGCCGGCTTCCTGCCCGCCAAGCCGACGGAGCGCCGCCGGGCGATCGGTGAAGCTGCGGCGGTGCCCTCGACCCTGGTGTTCTTCGAGGCACCGCATCGGTTGGCGGAGGCGCTGCAGGATCTCGCTGAGCTGCTCGGCGATCGGCCGGCCGCGGTGGCGCGCGAGCTCACCAAGCTGTTCGAGGAGGTCCGCCGCGCTCCGCTCGGCGACCTCGCCCGGCACTATGCGGCCCATCCCGACGTGAAAGGCGAGATCGTGGTCGTGGTCGGCCCGCCCTCGGCAGAGACGGCGCAGAGCGCCGCGGCGATCGACGAGGCGCTGCGCGCGGCGATGGCGGCAGCTTCCGTCAAGGATGCCGCTGCCGAGGTGGCCGCGCGCTACGGCCTGAAGCGCCGCGACGTCTATGCCCGGGCGCTGGAGCTGAAGCGGGGCGCGGCGTGAGCGTCGAGGCCCGCCAGCGCGCCCATCGGCTGGGCCATACCGCGGAATGGCGGGCGGTGTGGCGGCTGCGCCTGGCCGGCTACACGATCCTGGCGCGTCGCTACAAGACACGCTTGGGCGAGATCGACATCGTGGCGCGGCGCGGCAACGTGCTCGCCTTCGTCGAGGTCAAGGCCCGGCGGCAGATGACGACGGCCGCCGAAGCGCTGCGCCAGCGCCAGTTCGGCCGTGTGTCGCGCGCCGCCAGCCTGTTCCTCGCCCAGCATCCGCGCTATGCCGTGTGTGCGGTGCGTTTCGACGCGGTGCTGGTGGGCGGCTTCTGGCCACATCATCTGCCCGACGTCTGGCGGCCGCCGGAGTAGCGCGTGTCGAGCAGCGAGCACGATTCGGGACAAGATCGGCATCGGCAAGGCCTGTCGCGGTTGCGCGACCTCTGTGCCGGTGACGGCGAGCGGCTGGATTTGCTCGAAGCGGGCTTGGCGCTCAGCACCCTTCATGCCGAAGAGCGCCTCGATCTCGTCCCTTTCCGTCAGCATGTCGCGGCAATGGCCGACGAGGTTGCCGACCTGGTGCGCCGCCGGGGTGCCCAGCCGGAAGCACTGGCCGACGTCATTGCGCGCGCCTACGCCTACCGCGGCGACAGTGAAACCTACGACGACCTGCAGAATGCCGATCTCGTCCGGGTCATCGAGCGACGCAAGGGCCTGCCGGTGGCCTTGTCGATCCTTTACCTGCATGTCGCGCGTGCCCAGGCCTGGCAGGCCGAAGGCCTGGCCTTTCCCGGACACTTCCTGATCCGCATCGGCATCGACGGCGCCCGCCATGTCGTCGATCCGTTCCACGACGGCAGCGTGCGCGACGCGGCGGAGTTGCGCGGCCTCCTGCAGCAGGTGCTGGGTCCCGGCGCCGAGCTCAAGCCCGTGCATTTCGATCCGGTGCCGGATCGCGATGTGCTGCTGCGGCTGGAGAACAACGTGCGGCTGCGTCTGGTCAAGCGCGAGAACTGGACGGAGACCGCACGCTCGCTGGAACGCATGCTGGCGATCGCACCGGACCGGCCCGACCTGCTGTTCGAGGCGGGGCAGGTCAATGCCCGACTGGACAAGCGCCGCGCCGCCATCGCCGCCTACGAACGCCTGTTGGCGCTGGACGATGCGCTGGCGGATCCCGAGCTGCGCCATCGGACCGAGACCCTGTTGCAGGAACTGCGGCGTGGCCTTAACTGAGGGCTGCAGCGTCCCCAGATTCGCTTTCGGTCACGCAAGGAAATCTCATGAAGCTCAGAGTCGCCATCCAGATGGACCACGTGTCGACCATCGACATCGACGGCGATTCGACTTTCGTGCTGGGGTTGGAAGCGGAGCGCCGCGGTTACGAGGTCTGGCACTACACGCCGCCCGATCTGGTGTTTCGCGATCGCAAGGTGCTGGCACGCGCCCAGCCGATGAAACTGCGCCGTGAGAAGGGCAACCATTTCAGCCTCGGCGCGCCGGAGATGCTCGACCTCTCCAAGTTCGATGTCGTGCTGCTGCGTCAGGACCCGCCCTTCGACATGTCCTACATCACCACGACGCATCTTCTCGAGCATGTCCATCCCAAGACGCTGGTGGTGAACGATCCGGCGCATGTCCGCAACGCGCCGGAGAAACTGTTCGTCACGCATTTCGACGGCGTCATGCCGCCGACGCTCATCAGCTCCGACGCACGCGCCATTCGCGAGTTCCGCGAAGAGCACAAGGACATCATTCTGAAGCCGCTGTTCGGCAACGGGGGTGCCGGTGTCTTCCGCCTGAAGCCCGACGACGAGAACTTCGCCTCGTTGCTCGAGATGTTCTCGCAGCGGAGCCGCGAGCCAGTGATCGCCCAACGCTACCTGCCGGAAGTCCGCAAGGGCGACAAGCGCATCATCCTGATCGACGGCAAGGCCGTCGGCGCGATCGACCGCGTGCCGGCCGAAGGCGAAGCGCGGTCCAACATGCATGTCGGCGGCAAGGCGGTGAAGGCCTCGCTGACCAAGCGTGACATCGAGATCTGCGAGACGATCGGACCGGAACTCGCTCGCCGCGGCCTGATCTTCGTCGGCATCGACGTGATCGGCGACTACCTCACCGAGATCAACGTCACCTCGCCGACCGGCCTGCAGCAGATCAATCGGTTCGACGGCGTCTCGCTCGAGGCGCAGATCTGGGATCGTATCGAGGTCCGTTACCAAGAGACGCGTTCGTAGAGTAGTTCAAGGAGGTCGAGGATGATCCGCCGTTCGGTGCTCGCATCGCTGCTCGTGCTGCCGTTTGCCGGTTCGGCACATGCGCAGACGGACATCTTTGCCCAGAAGCCGATCGTGACCGCTGTGCTTCAGGGTGACGAGGAGAAGGTGCGCCAGGCGCTGCTGCGCAACGAGAGCCCCAATCAGACGGCCAACAACGGCCAGCCGCTGCTGATCGTCGCGGTTACAGCGGGCCACATTCCGGTGGTCGAGACCCTCCTCAAGGGCGGAGCGATCGTCGATACCGTCGATCGCGAAAGCTATACGGCGCTGATGCGGGCTGCCGAAAAGAACGATGTCGACATCGTCGAGATCCTGCTGCGGCGCAATGCCAATACCCGGGGGCAGAACCGCCAGGGCCAGACGGCGCTGATGATCGCGGCGGGCCGCGGCTATGCCGAGATCGTGAAGCTGCTGCTCGGCAAGAAGGCCGATCCCAATGCGCGCGACTTCACCGGACGCTCGGCGCTGAATTATGCGAAGCAGAACAACCGCGTGGCGGTCGAGGCCATGTTGCGCGGTGCCGGCGCCAAGGAATGACCATCGCCGCCGGCACCGCGCCGCTCAGGATCGGTCCCGGTCTCAGCATCGATCCGGCTGAGATCCAGGAGACTTTCGTGCGCGCGGCGGGGCCGGGCGGCCAGCACGTCAACACAACCTCGACGGCGGTGCAGCTGCGCTTCGATGTGCGCCACTCGCCGTCGCTGCCCGAGGAGGTGCGTCAGCGCCTGGAGCGACTGGCCGGCCGGCGGCTGACGCAGGACGGCGTGCTGATCCTCGTGGCGCAGGGGCATCGCAGCCAGTTGCGCAATCGGGAGGAGGCGCTGGCGAGGCTGATCGACCTGATCCGCGACGCCGCCCGCCCGCCGGTCCCGCGCAAGAAAACCCGTCCCACGCTGGCCAGCAAGCGCCGTCGCCTCGACGACAAGAAACGCCACGGTGCGGTCAAATCGCTGCGGCGCACGCGGACCGACGACTAGAACCCTGGCGTCGATTTCTCGAAGGCTGATCTGTCCCACACGCATTTCTGGCCGCCACCGGCGCGCCTATGCTGATCGTGGCGATGCAGGACAGGCCGCCACCGGCAGGAAGCTCTTCTACGATCTCGGTACCGGGAAAGGCCGCAGAAGTCGTGTCGTCGCCGACAGACCGAAATCGAGGAGGAAACAATGGCTGTCGCTGCGAAAGCAAAGGCTGGTGTCGCAACGGAGAAGGCGGGCGTCGGCTCGGAGAAGGTATTCGAGAACGACAAGGTGATCGTGTGGAACTTCGAGCTGGCGCCAGGTGAGGAGACGCCCGTCCATACGCACGAGCACAATTACATGTGGTATGCCATCGCCGGCGCGCCGCTGCAGATCTACGACGAGAACGGCAAGGATCTCGGCGTCTTCGATGTGCCGACGGGTGGGATCTTTTCCCTGAAGCTCGACAATGGCTTCCTCGAAGTGCTCTCCGACATCGGCAAGGGAGCCCGCGTCCCTGCCCGGCACAAGGCCAGGAATATCGGTCCGACGCCCTATCGCGAGATCCTGGTCGAGTACAAGTAGCCCTCGACGTCGGGGCAACCGTGGCACCGCGCCGGATCGGCTATCGTCGCCGACGGGCGCGGTGTCTTTCGGCCGGTTGTCGCATGACCCGGTCGGGATGCCGGATAATCCAAGGTCCGGCTTGACAGGCCGGGGGGCGGTGCCGATTTACTCCCGGCGCTGGCGAACAACCTCGTCCTCCAGAAGGGCCCAGGGGCGCCTTGCGACGCGGCTTTGCATGACTTGCCGGCGTACGAGCCGCGTACAGTCCTGGATCTCAGGGTCCGGATCGCTGGGTCCGGGTGTTTTGCGTCCGGGCTGAACAAATCTTGGAGAGGCGTCGTGTCGACCCGGAGTTCGTCGATCGGCCGCATCGTGGCGGCCTGCAGCCGGCATCCCGTCATGGTGGTGGTGCTTGCCCTCGTGATCACGGCGGCGGCGCTTGTCTTCACGGCCCGCAACTTCGCGATGACCGCCGACGTCTCGAAGCTGATCTCGCCGCAACTGGAGTGGCGAAAGCGGGAGCTGGCCTTCGAAGCGGCGTTCCCCCAGTTCAACAACCTGACCTTGATCGTCGTCGACGCCGCTACGCCTGAACTGGCCGAAAGCGCGTCTCGGCAGTTGGCCGCTGCCCTGAAAAAGAAACCCGAGCTTTTCCACTCGGTGCGGCGTCCCGACGCCGGTCCCTTCTTCGAGCGTGAGGGCCTGCTGCTTCTGCCGCTCGATCAGGTCAGGACGGCAATGGCGGGCCTGGGGCAGATGGCCCCTTTCCTGGCGCTGTTGAATGCGGACCCGAGCCTGCGAGGCGTCGTGGCGGCGATGGCCACCGCGGCGCAGGGCGTCCAGTCCGAGCAGGGTTCGCTCGACAGTATCGGGCCGATGGTAGGTGCCCTCGCCGATGCCATCGAGAAGACGGTGGCAGGCCAGCCGGCGTACTTTTCCTGGCAGGCCTTCGTCGCCGGAGCGCCGACCGAAGCGCGCGTATCGCGGCGCGTCATATTGGTCCAACCGGTGTTGGACTATGCGGAGCTGCAGCCTGGCGCAGCCTCGAGCGCGGCGATTCGGGAGACCGCCCGTGCGCTTGGCCTCGATCCGGCTCACGGCGTTACTGTCCGGCTGACCGGTCCCGTGCCTCTCGGCGACGAAGAATTCGTGTCGCTGGCTCAGGACGCCGATATCGTCCTCGCGGTAATGGTCGTGTCGCTGCTGGGTATTCTCTGGCTGGCCGTCCGGTCCATCCGGGTCGTCCTTGCCATCGTGATCACGACCCTTGTCGGCCTTGCCATGACGACGGCCCTCGGGCTGTGGGCGACCGGGCGGTTCAACCTCATCTCCGTTGCCTTCATTCCACTCTTCGTCGGTCTCGGCGTCGATTTCAGTATCCAGTTCAGCGTCCGCAGCCTCGCCGAGCGCCTGGTCCAGCCGACGCGCGAAGCGGCGTTGATCGCGGCGGGCGCCGGTATCGGACGGGCCCTGGTCCTGTCGGCGGTTGCGATCGGCGTCGGCTTCTTCGCTTTCCTGCCGACCAGCTATCTCGGTGTGGCCGAACTCGGCACTGTCGCTGGTCTCGGCATGATCGTGGCGCTCGTGCTCAGCGTTGCGTTGCTGCCGGCGCTTCTGGTCCTGCTGCGGTTTCCTGCGACCCAGCACGCGGAAGTCGGCTTCACGCTCTTGGCGCCGGTCGATCGCTTCGTGACCCGGCATCGTGTCGGCGTGCTTGGAACGGCCCTTCTGGCGGCTGTCGTTTCGGCGGCAATGCTGCCGTTCGTGCGGTTCGACTTCGACCCGTTCCATCTCAAGAGCCACGAGGTGGAATCGATGACGACCCTGAAGGATCTCGTGGCCGATCCCGACTGGACGCCCTACACCATCAACATCCTGAGGCCATCGCTCGCCGAGGCCGATGCGCTGGCGCGCCGTCTCGCGGAGCTGCCCGAAGTGCGGCACACCATCACCTTGCAGAGCTTCATTCCGGCCGACCAGGAAAAGAAGCTCGAAGCGATCGGCGAGACGGCGGAACTTCTCGGGCCTGCCCTCGATGAAGATCCTCGATATCCTCCGCCCACCGACGAAGAGTTGCGGCAAAGCCTCAAGAACACGGCCGGCGCGCTGCGGAAGGTGGTCGCCGATGCCAAGCCGGGGCCGGCAACGGCGTCGGTGCGGCGCTTGGCCGAGGCGCTCGACCGGCTCGAGGCCGCCCCCGCCGATGCCCGTGAGAGGGCCGCTGCAATCGTGAAGGTTCCCCTGACCATCGTTCTCGACCAGGTGCGCCAGCAGTTGAAGGCTGGCGAGGTGACGAGGGAGACCCTGCCGGCCGATCTGGTTGTGGATTGGGTGACCAAGGATGGCCGCGCCCGTATTCAGGTAACGCCGGCCGACGGCCGGTACGACAACGACTTCCTGCGGCGTTTTGCGACCGCCGTGCAGCGGATCGCGCCCGATGCGACGGGTGCACCGATCTATACCCAGGCTTCGGGCGACAGTGTTGTCGATGCTTTTCTGCAGGCCGGGCTCTTTTCCTTTGTCGCCATCGTCCTGCTCCTGGTGCTGGTGTTGCGCCGGGTCCGCGACGTGGTGCTCACCATCCTGCCGGTCCTGTTGAGCGGCCTGTTGACCTTCGCGACCTGCGCCGTCCTCGATCTGCCGCTCAATTTCGCCAACATCATCGCCCTGCCGCTGCTGTTCGGCGTAGGCGTGGCCTTCAACATCTATTTCGTGATGGCGTGGCGGCGGGGCGAGACGGCGATGCTGAGGTCGAGCCTGATGCGCGCCGTGGTCTTCAGTGCGCTGACCACCGCCAGCGCCTTCGGCGCCCTCTGGCTCTCGACCCATCCGGGGACGGCCACGATGGGGCGGCTGCTGATGATCTCGCTCGGCTGGGAGATTTTCGTCACTCTGGTGTTCCGGCCCGCCCTGCTGGCGCATTCGCCGAACAGCAAGCTCTGGTTCTAGGAAATGGCGAACGATAGTGCAGGTGGGGCCGGCGGGCTCGGCAGCCGGTTGGCGCGGGCGGGGCTCTGGGTGGTGCGGCTGCTGGGCCAGATCCTCGTGATCCTGGTGATAACGCTGGCCCTGGACTACATCCTGTTGGCCACGGTGCTGTCGGACTGGAAGCAGCGTTGGAAAGATGCCGCCACGGCCTACACCCAGGCTTATGTGTCCTCGCCCTACGATCACGACCTGGCGCCCAATGCGGACTCGACACGCGCCTGGGGCAATATCGTCTATCCGTGGCGGACCGACCATTACGGCTTCAGGACCGGCGAGTGCGCCCCCGGCGAGGCCGAGAAGAGCTGGCCGGCCATTTTTGCCATCGGTGATTCGTTCACCGAAGGCATCGGCACGAGCTACGAGAAGAGCTTTGTCGGCCTGATGGCCTGCGATGCCGCGCGGCAGGGCAAGGCGGTGTGGAATCTCGGTGTCGCCTCCTACAGCCCGATCATCTACTTCCGCAAGATTCGCGAAGCGGTGCACCGGCTCGGCATCAAGCCGGCCGAGATCTATGTCTTCCTGGATCTGTCGGATATCGACGACGACGCCAATGTCTATCATCTGCAGCCGGACGGCACGGTGAAAGCATCGGTCTTTCACGGCTACCATATCGGCCAGTTCCTGCTCGGCAACTTCGCGACCTTCCGGCTGCTCTACAATGCCTTCATCAGCTCGTCGCTGGCGACGGTGGGATCGGTGGGCAAGGACCGCGCGCTCTGGACCGTCGATCCCGATCTCATGGCCAGTTGGGGCCGGCGCGGTCTGGAAACGGCGGGCAAGAATCTCGACGAGATCGTCGCGCTCTGCCGGGAGTGGAATTGCCGCATGACCCTGGTCGTCTATCCCTGGCCGGACAGCCTCGTGTCGCGGGATCGCGACAGCATCCAGGTGACGCATTGGCGTGCTTGGGCGGCCTCTCGCGACGTGCGCTTCATCAACGGCTTCGCGCCCTTCTTCGACGAGCCGGCCCCGGAAGCGGTGCGCAAGTATTACATCGGCGGCGACATCCATTTCAGCGAGGCAGGGAACCGCCTGCTATATGAAACGGTGAAAAGGGCCGTCGGCGGCGATTACTGAGCCCGGGACGGAGATTCGGCACGAGGCCATCCTCGGGTCGTTTCGCCTCCGATCGCGCAACGATCCCCGCCCTGGCGCCATGGGCTGGCCCGACATCCGGCCTTGCGTTAAGGGATGAGGCGCATCGGGGTCGGGGAGCATCGCATGGGGGCTTTTTCGGTCTGGCACTGGGCCATTGCCCTGGTGGTGGTCGGCATCCCGGTCTGGATCCTGATCCGAGCGCTGCGCGAGAGGCGTTCGTCGCCGTCGGGCTCGGCGCTGGTGGGGATCGGCGGCTGGCTCGCCTTCCTGGCGTTCGGTCTGTGTGTCGGCCTTCTTCGCAACATCGTGGACTTCATCGGGGGATTCTCCGACTACCTGTCGGGGTTTCAGAATCCCGACGCCCATGTGCAGCTCGTCCTCGTTGGGCTGGTGACGGTGGTCCATATGGTCGTGAATCTGCTGGCCATCGTCGCCCTGTTCCAGAAACGGCGAGTCCTGCGACCGCTCTACCTGATCCTCTGGGCGCTTTCGGTGCTGGTGCCGGCGAGTGCCCTGCTGATGCTCACGGTTCCGGGCGTGACGCCGGAAATGCTGTTCACCGGACCGGAGGTTGCACGCGGTATCGCCGGCGTCGTCGCGATGGGGCTCTGGTACTGGTACCTGTCCGTGTCCGTCCGCGTGAAGAACACGTTGACGAATTAGGGGAATGCGCGGCGCAAGCCAGCGCAGGACATTTTTCGACCGACCGGCCGGGAGCGAACGGGATATGCTCCGGCCCTGCCGTTCCCGTCACATCAAGAGGTGCAGCGTGGCCGAAGTTCGCAAGGAAACCGACAGTCTGGGTGAGGTGAGCGTCCCGGCGGACAAGCTGTGGGGCGCGCAGACGCAGCGTTCGCTGGAGCATTTCAGCATCGGCCGGGATCTGATGCCGCGCGAGATGATCACGGCCTATGCCGTGCTGAAGAAGGCCTGCGCCATCGTCAATCATGCCAGCGGCCGTCTGGACGCCACGGCGCACAAGCTGATCGTCCAGGTCTGCGACGAGATCCTGGCCGGCCAGCATCACGACATGTTTCCCCTGCATGTCTGGATGACCGGCAGCGGCACGCAGTTCAACATGAACGTGAACGAGGTGATCTCCAACCGCTGCTGCCAGATCGCAGGGACGTCGCTCGGCTCCAAGAAGCCGGTGCACCCCAACGATCACGTGAACATGTCGCAGTCGTCGAACGACAGCTTCCCGGCGGCCATGTATATCGCGGCTGCCGTGCATACCAAGCAGCAACTGCTGCCGGCCGTGCAGGCCCTGCACGACGCGGTCGACGCCAAGGCCAAGGCATGGGACGGCATCGTCAAGATCGGCCGCACCCACATGCAGGATGCAACGCCCATCACGCTCGGCCAGGAATGGTCGGGCTATGCCGGCATGCTGGCCGACGGCATCGGCCGCATCGAGGATTCGCTGAAGGACGTCTATCACCTGGCGCTGGGCGGTACGGCGGTAGGCACCGGCATCAATGCAGCGCCCGGCTTCGCCGAGGCAAGTGCCGCCGAGATCGCGCAGCTGACCGGCCTGCCGTTCATCACGGCGCCCAACAAGTTCACGGTGCAGGGCGCGCACGATGCGCTGGTGCAGCTCTCGGGTTCGTTCCGCACGCTCGCAGTCTCGCTCTACAAGATCGCCAACGACATCCGCCTGCTTTCCTGCGGACCGCGCGCCGGCTTTGCCGAGCTGCACATTCCGGAGAACGAGCCCGGTTCGTCGATCATGCCGGGCAAGGTCAACCCGACCCAGGCCGAGGCGCTCACCATGGTGGCGGCCCAGGTGATGGCCAACGACGTCGCCGTCGGCTTCGGCGGCGCCGGCGGCTATCTCGAGATGAACGTCTATAAGCCGCTGATGATCTACAACGTCACCCACTCGATCGTGCTGATGGCCGACGGCTGCACCAACTTCCGCAAGTACCTGGTCGAAGGCACCGAGCCCAACCACAAGAAGATCCAGGAATATGTCGAGCGCTCGCTGATGCTGGTGACCGCGCTGGCGCCGGTGATCGGTTACGACAAGGCCTCGCAGATCGCCCACTACGCGTCCGACCACGACCTGACCTTGAAGCAGGCGGCCCTGAAGCTTGGCTTCGTCAGCGAAGCCGAATTCGACAGGGTCGTCGATCCTGCCAAGATGGTGCATCCCTACGTGGCGAAGTAGCCCGCTCCCAGCAGAGCGGAGAGGCTACCTCTCCACCATCCAATGCCGCTCGGTCGCAAACCGGGCGGCGGCGAGGCCCAGCGCCATGGCGCCGACGACGAAGGCACAAACGGCGCCGGCTTCGACAGCCGCGAGCACCTCGCCCTGGTTCAGGAGAACGATGGTGCGGAAGGCATAGATGCCGGGCGTCATGATGATGATGCCCGGCACGGTCAGGGCGATCCTTGGATCGTGCAGCCGTGCCCGCGCCACCGACGCCAGCAGCCCCACCGTCAGCGCCCCGAGGAAGGTGGCAGGCGGCAGGCCCATGCCGAGATCGTGCAGCGCCAGCCTGAGCTCGTTGCCGGCGAGCGACAGCAGGCCGACCGCAAGCACGGTGCCCGGCCGGCTGTTGTAGAGCAGGGCAAAACCGCAGCCGCCGGCGAAGCTCGCCAGTGCCCGCCAGACGAGGCTCATGGCTTCGATGCCGTGGCCGGGCGAGGGTGCCGGCACTGCCGGCAGGTTCGCGATTCCCGCCGCCACCGACAGGCCGAAGGCGGCAGCCAGCAGGATCATCAGCGCATAGAAGAAACGCGCGATGCCGGCGGTGATCTGGTGCTGCACCAGATCGAGAAGCGCAGCGACCAGCGGAAAGCCCGGCACCAGGAAGAGGGCGGAGGAGATGAAGCCCACCGCATGTGCTGTCGAGAAGCCGCGGCCGGCGATTGCAAACACGATCAAGCAGTAAAGGCCCGAGGCCAGGAGGGCGGCGAAGGCGCTGACCGCATACTGGTTCAGCCGTCGGCGAAAGAGCAGCGCGCGCGTCGTCTGGCCGGCGGCGCCGGCCACCATCGCCGCGAGCGTGCCCAGCAGGTCGCCGCCGTTGAGGTAGGAGAAAGCCGCCGATGCGAGCCCGATCGCGACGGCGACCGTCGCGACGGAATGCAAAGGCTTCGCCGCCGCCAGACGGTCGAGGTCGACTGCGAGGTCGCCCGGCGTCAGCGGATCGCGACCGTCGCCCGCGATGGCTTCGAGAGCGGCGATGCGGGCGGCATCGATCCCGGGTGGCGCGATCTCGGTCGTCAGCGTCGTGGCATGACCCTGCCGCCACGCCGTCGCAGTGATGCTGCCCAGGCTGATATGCAGGGCCAGCCGCTCGATGCCGAGGCGCGGCGCCAGCTGGTCCATCGCCTGACGCACGCGGAAGGCCGTGTCGCCGGCCCGCAGCATCATCGCGCCGAAGCGCAGCAGCACGGCGAGCGCGTCGTCCGCCGTTTCCGAGTCGATGGAGGGCATCGGCTGCCGGATATCAGACGGTGCGCAGGCCCAGCACCTCGGCGGTGTCCTTGCGAATGCGCTCGACCAAGGCAGCGTCGGTCTTGAGGTCGTGGCCGTAGGACGGGATCATTTCAGTGAGCTTGGGCACCCAGTGGCCGACCAGCTGCTTGTGGAAGCAGTTCTCCAGCATGTGAACCATGATCCAGACCGCAGTCGAGGCGCCGGGCGAGGCACCGAGCAGGGCCACGATGCTCGAATCGGCGGAATGCACGATCTCGGTGCCGAACTCGAGCTTGCCGGTATGCAGATGGTCCTTGCGGATGATCTGCACGCGCTGGCCGGCGACGTCGAATTCCCAGTCCTTCTCGTTCAGCTCGGGATAGAACTCGCGCAGCGCCTTGAAGCGATGGCTGTCGCTCTGCAGCACCTGGCCGACCAGGTATTCCTCGAGCGGGAAATTGTCGCGCGCCACGGCCAGCAGCTGCAGCAGGTTGTCGGGCCGCACCGACTTCGGCAGGTCGAGCAGCGAGCCCTGCTTCAGGAACTTGGTCGAGAAGCCGGCATAGGGTCCGAACAGCAGCCAGCGCTTGCCGTCGATGATCCGGGTGTCGAGATGCGGCACCGACATCGGCGGCGTGCCGGTGGCGGCCATGCCGTAGACCTTGGCGTTGTGCCGGTCGGCGATCTCGGGCTTGCCGCAGCGCAGCCAGATGCCGCTCACCGGGAAGCCGGCGAAGCCGTGCGCCTCGGGGATTTCCGACTTCTGCAGCAGCGAGATCGCGGCACCTCCGGCGCCGAGGAAGACGTACTTGGCGCCGATGCGGCGCTTGTCGCCGGTCTTCTCGTCGGTGATGTCGACCTGCCAGCCGCCGTCGGAGCGGCGGTGCAGGTCGGTCACCTCGTGATTGAAGTGGATGGCGAAGCCGTCCTGGCCGCGGAGATAGCCGAGCAGGGCCGAGGTCAGCGCGCCGTAATTCACGTCGGCGCCGGTGACCATGCGGGTGGCGGCGACCGGCTGGGAGGAGTCGCGGCCCTCCATGATCAGCGGCGCCCATTCGGCGATCTGGCGGGGATCCTCGGAAAACTCCATGCCGCGATAGCAGTGATGCGCGCTCATGGCGGCGTGGCGTGCCTTCAGGAAGGCGACGCGGTCGGCGCCGGTGATGAAGCTCATATGCGGCACGGGGTGGATGAAGGCGTCGGCCGATTTGATCGCCCCCTTGCGGATCAGGTACGACCAGAACTGGCGCGACATGTCGAATTCGACATTCACTTCCAGCGCACGCGAGATGTCGACGCTGCCGTCGGGCCGCTGCGGCGTGTAGTTCAGCTCGCAGTTGGCAGCGTGGCCGGTGCCGGCATTGTTCCAGGCGGCCGAGCTTTCCTGGGCCTCGCCAGGCAAGCGTTCGACGATCTCCAAGCGCAGATGCGGCTGCAGCTCCTTCAGGAAGGTCGCGAGCGTCATGCTCATGATGCCGGCGCCGACCAGCACGACATCCGCATCGTCGGGTTGAGTGTCGTCTGCCATCGATGTCTCCAGCGACTTGATTGGTTTTTCTACTGCGCCCGCTTGAAGGGCACGACCGCGTCCTTGGCCAGCACGACATAAAGCCGGCGCCAGGGTTGGTCGTCGACCAGCTTCCAGGTATGGCCGCCGCCGGCCGTGTCTTCGGCCAGCAGGATGTCGCCCGGCGTCAGCACGAAATGCTGGCCCGACCGAGTCATGAACTCCAGGGTGCCGCTCAAGGTGATCACCAGCTGGCGGACCGGGGCGGTGTGCCAGGCAAGTGTGCCGCCGGCCTTGGTTTCCTGGAAGGAGGCCGTCGAGGTACCGACCTTGCCGCTTGCCTGATCGCCGTGCGCCCCGGGGGCCAGTTCGATCCAGCCTTCCTCGAAGTGCGAGTTCTGATCCTCACCTGTCCAGATACGCACACATCGGATCATCTGGCTGCCCTGGGTTGTCGCTCGGTCGGCGCGGAAGATAGCACGGGCGCTGCCGATATGCTGTCGTTACCTCGATCGCCTCTTGCGCCGCGACGTCACGACATAGCGCTGGCGTCCGTCACCGAACGAGATGTGCCGCACGATCCGCGGGCGGCGGCTGCCGGGCTCGGGCGGCAGCAGGATCTGCCGGTAGGATTCGGCGCCGGGATAGGTTTTGCGCATCTCCGGACTGGCGATCGCCTTGGGGGCGGTGGCGAGCGCCTTCAGCGGATCGAGCGTGGCGCGGGCGTCGCGCTGCTGGCGCCGCAGGCCGAGCGTCAGCCGGGCGGTCGCAAGCACCAGCCAAGCCAGGAGTGCCGGCAGGCCGAAGCGGAAGAAGGGATGCGTGCCTGGCTCCTGCCATGCCCAGGCGCTCGCCGCGACCAACGCCAGCGCGGTGAGCGTAGCGGCGACATAGACGGCACGGGTGAACAGCTTGAAACGGCGGGACGACACGCGGACTCCTGTAACGGGTTCGCAGACCGAACCTCTGGCGACAGTCGCACGTGATCCCCCGTTGCATAGTAGCGTGCTCAGCCGGCAGGTCGACCCCACCTATCCCCACGCGTTCCGATACGCATACCGACCGGCGCTTCGCGCGCCGTGTTACCTCGCGCGATTTCCAGGCACTGTCGACCGGGCCGTCACGCCGACCCGAAGTCCCCGCGCAGATACTGCTCCTTGGCCTTGGTGCGGCTGAGCTTGCCGGAAGACGTGAGCGGCAGGCCGATCTGGCGAGAGATCAGCACGATACGACAGTCGATCCCGGCGGCTTCCTTCACAGTCTGGCGGATGTCGCCGATCAATGTGATGCGTTTGCCGTCATCGGCCGGAACGCCTTGTACGAGCACGACCACCTCCTCGGTGCCGCCGTCGGCGGCGTCGAGGGAGAAAGCGCAGGCATCGCCGCGGCGCAGGCACGGCAGGGCCTCGACCGCCCATTCGATATCCTGTGGCCAGATATTGCGGCCGTTGACGATGATCAGGTCCTTGGCGCGGCCGGTGACGATCAGCTCGCCGTCGGCGATGTAGCCGAGATCGCCTGTGTCGAGCCAGCCATCGGCGAGTACCGCTGCTGTCTCCTCGGTCTTGAGATAGTAGCCCGGCATCACGCTGGGGCCATGCACGAAGAAGCGGCCGACGCGGCGTTCGGCCAGCGGCATGCCGCTCGGTCCGCGTACCTGCACGAGGTGCCCGTCCATTGGCCGACCGCAGGAGACGAACTCCCGGCCATTGAGAATGTCGGTACGCACCCCGGCGAAGCGCTGCGGGAAGCTCAGGCCGACACAGACTTCGGCCATGCCGTAGCTCGGCAGGAAGGCGCGCGGGTCGAACCCCTGCGCGGCGAAGGCCTCTGCGAACCGGCTCAGCACACCGGGCTGGATCATGTCGGCCCCGATGCCGGCGAGCTTCAGGCAGGAAAGGTCGAGGGCGGTCTCCTCTCGCGCCTGTCGGCGCGGGGCCTGCGCCCGCCGCGCCACCAGCTCGTAGCCGAAGCCGGGACTGTAGGTGATGGTGGCGCGTCGCCGCGAGATCAGCGACAGCCACTGCATCGGCCGGCGCGCGAAGTCACGCGGCGCCATCAAGTCGACGCTGCGTTGTGCGCAGAGCGGCGCCAGCACGAAGCCGATCAGGCCCATGTCGTGATAAAGCGGCAGCCAGCTCACGCCGGAATCGTCGTCATCGAGTTCCTGGCGAGCGATCGAGCCGTCGATATTGGCCATCAGGCGATCCTGCCGAATGTCGACACCGAGCGGGGCGCGTGTGCTGCCCGACGAGAACTGGATGTAGCAGCGTTCGTCCGGGCTGAGCGGTTGCAGCGGTTCGCGCGACTCCGGCAGGTCTTCGAAGACCGACAAGGGCCCGACGATGCGCGCCCAGGTGCCGGCGGCCGCGGCGACGGCGAACTCAGAAAGCTCGGCGGGCGCGACGACACCGATCGCGCCGGCCGCGAGGATCTGCCGGTGCAGTTGGGCGATGTAGCTTTCCCGGGCGCCGAGGCCCACGGGCACGGCGACTGGAACTGGCAGCACACCGGCATATTGCGCGCCGAAGAAGGCGACGCAGAAGCCCGGCCAGGTGTCGGCCACGATCACCAGCCGCTCGCCGCGGCCGATCCCGCCTCCCATCAGCCGCCGTGCGAAGCGCTCCGCCTGCACGCGCAGGTCGGCCCAAGGCAGGCGCGCGGTGAGGGCCCCGCGCGCGTCGAAGAAGTTGAGCCCGGTTTCGCCCTGGGCCGCGTAGTCCAGCGCTTCGACGAGGCTCGCAAAGCCGCCGCGGCGAAAGGGCAGCGCGGTATTGCGCGTCGGCGTCGGTGGTCCCGGCGGCACAGGCTGCGTCGGGGTCGCGGTCAGGGTGCCGGCATAGCGCTGCAGGCGGGCGGCCCCGGTGCCGGAAGCGAAGGCTTCCAGCAGGCGTGCAGGATAAGGCTCACGGATCGACGTCATCTGACGATCTCCCAAACGGTTCACGCACCAGCGCGTCACCGCTCGGTTGACCGTCCCAATGGATCATCCCGTCCATCGGAAGAGCGACGCTATCGCCGGCAGGTCTTCTGGCTCACGGGTCACCGCTCCTGCCCGTCTTCCCGGATCACCTGATCCAGTGACATGGTGGGCAGTCGCTCGCCGCTTACAGCTGCGGGTACAGCTGCCGATTGGCTCCTGGAGGGAGCGGCACGGCATTCCCTGTTCGCCTCCGGTTAAGGAGGACCGTCGATTACTTCTCGTTAAGTGGCTCCGCGTCGTTGGTCAAGAAGGTGACCGAGATGCGTTCGAAGTTTCCGACTGCCGCATCTGGCGAGCGGCCTCGACCATGTTGAGGAGAGCCGGCTTGACCTCGTCCCAGGTACGGGTCTTCAGGCCGCAATCGGGATTCACCCAGATCTGGCCGGGCGACAGGTTGCGGCCGGCGATGGCAAGCAGCCCGGCCATCTCGCCGACCGTGGGCTGGCGTGGTGCATGAATGTCGTAGACGCCGGGACCGATCTCATTGGGATAGCGGTACCGTGTAAAGGCGTCGAGCAGTTCCATCTTCGAGCGCGCCGTTTCGATCGAGATCACGTCGGCATCCAGGGCGCCGATCGCCTCGATGATGTCGTTGAACTCCGAGTAGCACATGTGGGTGTGGATCTGGGTTGCGTCGTCGACACCGCCGGCAGTGAGCCCGAAGCACTGCACCGCCCAATCGAGGTAGTGTTTCCAGTCGGCCTTGCGCAGCGGCAAGCCTTCGCGCAGCGCCGGTTCGTCGATCTGGATGACCGCGATACGCGCCTTCTCGAGGTCGGTGACCTCGTCGCGCAGCGCCAGCGCGATCTGTCGGCATGTCTCCTGGCGCGGCTGGTCGTCGCGTACGAACGACCATTGCAGCATCGTCACCGGGCCTGTCAGCATGCCTTTCATCGGTTTCGGTGTCAGCGACTGCGCGTAGGCAGACCAGCCGACAGTCATCGGCGTCGGCCGCGACACGTCGCCGAAGATGATCGGCGGCCGCACATAGCGTGAGCCGTAGCTCTGCACCCAGCCGTGGCGCGTAAAGGCGTAACCTGAGAGCTGTTCACCGAAATACTGCACCATATCGTTGCGTTCGAACTCACCGTGCACCAGCACGTCGATGCCGATGCTTTCCTGCCAGTGCACCGCCGCCTCGGTCTCACGCTTCAGGAAGGCGTTGTAGTCGGTGTCGCTCAAAGTGCCGCGCTGATGGTCGGCGCGGGCGTTTCGCACCTCCTTCGTCTGGGGGAACGAACCGATGGTCGTCGTCGGATAGACCGGCAGGTTGAGGCGGCTCTGCTGGATGTCGCGCCGAGCATCGAAGGTCGACCGGCGCTTCGCCATGGCCGGCGTCACGGCCGCGAGGCGCGACTGCACATCGGGATGATGGATCTTGGCCGACGTGCGACGTCCGGCTGCCGCTTCGGTGGCTTCGCGCAAGGGGGCGGAAACGGTGTTGCGTCCCTGGTTCAGCGCGGACGCCAGTACGCGCAACTCCTCGAGTTTCTGCGTGGCGAAGGCCAGCCAGCTTGTCAGGTCGCGATCGAGGTTGGTCTCCTGCGCGAGGTCGATCGGCACATGCAGCAAGGAGCAGGACGGCGCCAGCATCACGCGGTCGGGGCCAAGTCGTTGAACGGCTGGCTCGATCCAGTCGAGGATCTTCTCCAGGTCGGCTCGCCAGACATTGCGTCCGTCGATGACACCCAGTGACAACACCAGATCCGGCGGCGCCTTGGTCAACGCCTCGTCGAGTTGATGCGGCGCGCGCACCAGGTCGAGATGCAGGCCAGCCACGGGCAACGCAAGCGCCGTTTCGAGATTCTCCCGCAAATCGCCGAAATAGGTGGTGAGCATCAGCTTGAGGCTCGGTGTTGCGGCCGCCAGCGTACGATAGGCGGTTTCGAAGGCCTTGCGAGCATCGTCGTCGAGGTCGAGGACCAGCGCCGGCTCGTCGATCTGCACCCAGCTGGCCCCCGCCGCCTGAAGACGCCGCAGAACCTCGCCATAGACCTCGAGAAGGCCGGGCAGCAACGTCAGCGGTGAGGTGCCAGCCTCGCGGCTTTTGCCGATCAGGAGATAGGTCACTGGTCCCAGCAATACGGGACGCGTCGCAAAGCCCAGCGATCTGGCTTCGAGGAACTCGTCGATCGGCTTGGTCGAAGCCAGGCGGAAGGTCTGTCCGGCGGTGAACTCGGGCACCATGTAGTGGTAGTTGGTGTCGAACCACTTGGTCATTTCGAGCGCAGGCAGGCCGTGGGCTCGTGCATGATCATGTGTGTGACCGACACAGGTGGCCGATCCTTCCGCACCGCGTGTGCCGCGCGCCATGGCGAAGTAGGTCGCGAGTGGCACCGCGCTACCCTGGTCGCCGTAGACC
This sequence comes from Alphaproteobacteria bacterium 65-37, assembly GCA_001897995.1. GTDB lineage: Bacteria > Pseudomonadota > Alphaproteobacteria > Reyranellales > Reyranellaceae > Reyranella. The sequence continues at coordinate 44,596 of MKRV01000289.1, forward strand.
GCCGGGATAGCGCCGACCATGGCGCTGGTGTCCAGTACGTGGTCGTAGAGCGAAAAATCATTGCTCGGCAGCCAGTCGATCCCTGCCGACTTCAGGCGCGCCCAGGCAGCGGCACGCAACGCCGCTGCGTCACGCAGCAGCTCTGCTTCACCGGTGCGGCCGGCCCAATGATCCTCCAAGGACTTCTTCAGTTCACGGCGTGGTCCGATGCGCGGAAAGCCCAGCGAAGCGACGGTGACGGACATGAGACTTCTCCAATCCTCTACTGCGGCATGCCTTTGGGAACGATGCTGGCGACGATCGACGAATCGAGGGCCTCGTAGGCGCTGTAGCCGATCGTTCGATAGAGCTCGGCGCGGGTCTGCATCGCGTCGAGCATGGTGTGAGTGCTGCCGTCGCGGCTGAGGGCGGCGTAAAGCGTCTCCTGAGCCTTGCTGGCGACACGCAGCGCGGAGACCGGCCAGATCACCATCCGGTAGCCCATCCGTTCGAACTCGTCGGCGGTGAAGAAGGGCGTGCGGCCGAACTCGGTCATGTTGGCCAGCAACGGCACGTCGGGCAGGCGTTCGGCGAAGGCGCGGAACATCTCGGCCGTGTTCAATGCCTCGGGGAAGATCGCGTCGGCACCGGCTTCGATATAGAGCCTGGCGCGGGCCACGGCGCCGTCGATACCTTCGCTCGCGGCGGCATCGGTGCGGGCAATCACGTAGAGGTGGCGGCGTGCGCGGGAGGCGGCTGCGACCTTGGCCGCCATGTCGTGCGCGTTCGCGAGCTTCTTGTCGTTGAGGTGGCCGCATTTCTTGGGCAGGAGCTGGTCTTCGATATGGACTGCGGCTGCACCGGAATCTTCGAACGACCGCACCATGTGCATTACGTTCAGCGCTTCGCCGTAACCGGTGTCGCCGTCGACCAGCACCGGCAGCCTGCTCGATCGCGCCACCTGCCGGATGAAGAAGCAGACCTCCTCGACGGTGATGATGCCGAGATCGGGCAGGCCCATCGAGGCCGTCATCGCGGCACCCGAGAGATAGAGCGCCTCGAAGCCCGCGGCGCGGGCCTGGAGCGCGGCCATGCCATTGTGGGCGCCCGGCATCCGGAGGATGCCGGAACGGGCGAGCGCGGTACGAAAGCGTTCGCCGGCAGGCGCAGCCGGCAAATCGTCGGCGACGAGATAGGGCATGGTGGCGCTCAGCTTGCCGCAGCGTGGCGCGGCGCCTTACCGCGCTCGCCGAGCGGCACGAAGGCGCGGTGCTCGGGGCCGGTATAGTGTGCAGCCGGCCGGATGATCTTGTTGTCGACCCGCTGCTCGATGATGTGGGCGCACCAGCCGGAGGTACGGGCGATGACGAACAGCGGCGTGAACATCGCCGTCGGCACGCCCATCAGGTGGTAGGAGACAGCGCTGAACCAGTCGAGGTTGGCGAACATCTTCTTGGTCTCGGCCATGACGCGCTCGATGCGGTCGGCGACCTCGAACAGGCGCATCGTGCCGCTCTCTGCGCTGAGCTGCCGTGCAACTCGCTTGATCACCTCGTTGCGCGGATCGGCGATGGTGTAGACGGGATGGCCGAAGCCGATCACCACTTCCTTGGCGGTGATACGGCGGCGGATGTCGGCCTCGGCCGCATCCGGTTCCTCGTAGCGCTGCTGGATCTCGAAGGCGACCTCGTTGGCGCCGCCATGTTTGGGGCCGCGCAGCGCACCGATGGCCCCGGTCACCGCCGAGTAGACGTCCGCGCCGGTGCCGGCGATCGAGCGCGCCGTGAAGGTCGAGGCGTTGAATTCGTGCTCGGCATAGAGGATCAGCGACGTGTCCATCGCCCGGACGTGCGAGGCGCCGGGACGGGTGCCGTGCAGCAGATGCAGGAAGTGGGCCGCGATGCTTTCGTCGTCGGTCTCGACGTCGACCGTGCGGCCGTTGTGGGCGTAATGATGCCAGTAGAGCAGCATCGATCCCAGCGACGCCATCAGCCGATCGGCAATGTCGCGCGCGCCGGGATGGTTGTGATCCGCCGCCTCGGGCAGCACGCAGCCTAGCGCCGAGACGCCGGAGCGCATGACATCCATTGGGTGCGCGGCGGCCGGAATGGCCTCCAGGGTGCGTTTCACCGCGGCGGGCAGGCCGCGCAAAGCGCGCAGCTTCGTCTTGTAGGCGCCAAGCTGCGTTTCGGTCGGCAGTGTGCCGTGGACCAGCAGATGGGCGATCTCTTCGAAGCAGCAGCGCTCAGCGATCTCTAGAATGTCGTAGCCGCGATAATGCAGGTCGTTGCCGTTGCGACCTACGGTGCAAAGCGCCGTCGTGCCGGCCTGGATGCCGGACAGTGCGACGGATTTCTTCGGGGCAGGCTTGATCTGGAGTGTCATGGGGGAGTTCTCTAGCTGGCGGGGCCAAGTGTGGGACGGAGGTCAGGCCGCTTCGAAGAGGCCGCGGCTGGCAGCCGGGGCGAGGTCGTCGGGAACGACGGCGAAGGTGAGGTCGCCGAGTTCAGCAGCGCGCAGCTCCGGCAGGCGCTCGACGGTAGAGAGGAAGCGCTGCTGCTCGCGCTCGGAGACGATGCCGTCGGCGAGCGTGCGGAACTTTGCAACATAGTCCGGCCGGCGCCATGGCCTGGCGCCCAACGGATGGGCATCGGCCACGGCGAGCTGGTCGACGATGGCGCGACCGTTGTCGAGAGTTACGACCACGCGACCGCCGAATGCCTTCTCCATCGGATCGGTCGAGTGGTAACGCCGTGTCCACTCGGGATCCTCGATCGTGCTGATCTTGTGCCACAACGCGACCGTGTCGGGCCGTTTCGCCCGTTCAGGCGCATAGGAGCGTTCGTGATGCCAGCCGCCGTCCTGCAGAGCGACGGCGAAGATGTACATGATCGAATGGTCGAGAGTTTCGCGGCTGGCTGTGGGATCCATCTTTTGCGGATCGTTGGCGCCGGTGCCGATCACGTAGTGCGTGTGATGGCTGGTGTGGATGACGATGCTGCGTACTTTCGACAGGTCGCCGATCTTCGGCCCCATGCGACGTGCGAGGTCGATCAGCGCCTGGCTCTGATACTCCGCCGAATGTTCCTTGGTGTAGGTGTCGAGGATGGCGCGCTTGGCCTCGGCGCGCTCCGGCAGCGGCACGGCGTATTCCTTGTCGGGGCCACCCAGCAGCCAGGCAATGAAGCCATCCTCGCCCTCGTAGATCGGTGAGGGCGCACCTTCGCCGCGCATCGCGCGGTCGACGGCTTCGACTGCCATCTTGCCGGCGAAGGCCGGCGCATAGGCCTTCCAGCTCGAGATCTCGCCCTTGCGCGACTGGCGGGTCGTGGTGGTGACGTGCAGCGCCTGCTGGATCGCCTGGTAGATCGTCTCGACCGATAAGCCCAGGAGAGCGCCGATGCCTGCGGCAGCCGACGGGCCGAGATGGGCGATGTGGTCGATCTTGTGCTCATGCAGGCAGATGCCCTTCACCAGGTCGACCTGGACCTCATAGCCCGCAGCGATGCCGCGCACGAGGTCTGCGCCAGAGCGGCTGCAATGCTGTGCTACCGCCAGGACCGCCGGGATGTTGTCGCCGGGATGGGAATAGTCGGCGGCGAGGAACGTGTCATGATAGTCGAGCTCGCGGACGGCGACGCTGTTGGCCCAGGCGGCCCATTCCGGTGAGACACGGCGATAGGGATGGCCCGACAGGCCGAATAGAGTGGCGCCTGGCTTGGCGGGATGGGCTAGAGCTTGCGCCCGTGCATTGACGATCGGCGCGCGGTTGAGAGAAGCGGCCGCGACAGCGGCATTGTCGATGATGCGGTTGCCGATCATCTCGATGACGTCGGGTGGCACCGGTACGGGATCGGCCGCCACCTCGGCCAGCTTCCAGGCGAGCTGCTGCTCGCGCGGCAGCGGTTCGGCAGACTTGTAGGTGCGGACCTTATGAAGCTTCACGAGCGGTTTCCTTGACTGGGTGGGACGAGGGGAGCGTTTCGATGCGGGTCGGCCGGCCGGTGGCGTCGAGCGCGACCATTTCGAAACGGCCACGCATGGCGAGCGCGCGCTGGCCGCTCAGCAGGGTCTCGGCGACGACTTCGACAACGACGCTCATCGAGCTTTCGCCGACGCGCGTGATCTCGGCGGCAAGTTCGACCACTTGGCCGACGGCCACTGGCGCATGGAACTCGACATCGTGCGAGCCGGCCATCACTACGGCGCGCCGCGCATGCCGGCTCGCGGCAACGAAGGCCGCCTTGCTCATCAGGCTGAGTGCCGTGCCGCCGAACAGGGTGCCGTAATGGTTCGACTGTTCGGGGAAGACCATTTCAAGGAAGCGCGTCGGCGGTCGGCTCGCGACGGGGCCCGGACGGGGCAATTCTCCCATGGGCGATTCTCCTGGTTGAAAAGGCGCGGTATCCGCAATATCTGCAGATCGAAGGTCCGCGGGAATTGCTGAATTTGTGAGGTTTTGCGGACAACCAGAGACAAGTTTGCAAACTTTGCGAATAATCTCCCGGGCGAGGGATGCGATGCGCAAGACGTTCATGGGTGTGCGGCTGCGGTCGTTGCGCGAGGGGCGGGGAATGACCCAGGCCTCACTCGCCCAGGCGCTCGGCCTGTCGACCAGCTACCTCAGCCAGCTCGAGAAGAACCAGCGGCCGCTCACCGTGCCGGTGCTGCTGAAGATCAATGCGGTGTTCGGCGTCGACGTGCAGCTCTTCTCCGACAACGAGGAAGCACGGCTCATCTCCGATCTGCGCGATGCATTGTCGGAAGTGCAGCCCGGTGAAAGCGTGCCGCTCGCCGAGCTGCGAGAGCTGGCGGCCGGCATGCCGTCCATCGCCCGGGCCTTGATTGGGCTACACCGCCGCTATCGCAGCGAGGCCGAGCGCGCCCATGCCCTTGCCCTGCAGCTCGGCGACGAGGGGGCGGCCTCGCCACTAGCTCCGGCGCCCTTCGAGGAAGTCCGGGACTTCTTCTATGCGCGCCACAATCACGTGGCCGAACTCGACGAGGCGGCGGAGCGGCTCTACGAAGCCACCGGCCTGTCGGTTGGCAACCTCAACAGCAGCTTGGTCGAGTACATGTCACGCCGCCATGGCGTGCGGGTCGCGCGCCGGCCGAGTGACGAACCGTCGGGTAACGAGCCTACCGGCATCCAGCGTCGCTACGATGCGGCGACGCGCGTGCTGTATCTGTCGCCCCATCTGCGCCCTGGTCAGCAGGCTTTCCAGATGGCGACTCAGCTTGCCTTCCTCGAGGTCGGTGACCTGCTGCGCCGGCTGGTCGACGAGACCGCCTTCTCCGGCGAGGAAGCGCGGGCGCTGGCCCGCATCGGTCTTGCCAACTACTATGCCGGTGCGCTGGTGCTGCCTTATGGCGTCTTCCTGCGGGCCGCAGAAGCCATGCGCTACGACATCGAGCAGCTCGGCCGCTGGTTCGGCGTCGGCTACGAGACGGTCTGCCATCGCCTCAGCACCTTGCAGCGTCCCTCGGCCCGCGGCGTTCCGTTCTTCTTCGTGCGCGTCGACCGCGCCGGCAACATCTCCAAACGCCAGTCGGCGACCGATTTCCATTTCTCGCGCGTCGGCGGATCCTGTCCGCTCTGGAACGTCTACGAAGCCTTCGCGCGCCCCGGCCGCATTCTGACGCAGCTCGCACAGATGCCGGACGGCCGCACCTATCTCTGGATCGCGCGCACCGTACAGCGCGGCCATGGCGAATATGGCGCGCCCGACAAGACTTTCTCGATCGGCCTCGGCTGCGATCTGCGGCACGCCGGGCGGCTGGTCTATTCCAAGGGACTCGCGCTCGATGATGCGGCGAGCGCCACGCCGATCGGTGCAGGCTGCAAGGTCTGCGAGCGGCCGGCCTGCCCGCAACGCGCTTTCCCGCCGATCGGCCGAAGGTTGACGATCGACGAGACTCGCAGCCGTTTTGCGCCATATCCCGCGACATGAAGAGGGGTGCCATGAACGCGGGCTGCCCGCGTTGCCGCGCCGTTTTCGAATGCAAGCCCGAAGGCGGATGCTGGTGCATGACATTGCCGCCGGTGATGCCGGTAGGCAGCTATTCGGCCGATGAGAGAAGGAAGGCAGCGACCCTCTCCTGTCTCTGCCCTGATTGCTTGAAACAGATCGTCGAGCTTCACGCGCGCGGCGAGACGCGATAGTCGTTGCAGAGGAAGGGGAACACGACCGTGGCGCACGATCTTCTTGTCGAACACCTCAACGATGCCAGCTCGAGCTGGATGTGCGGTCGCTTCGGGGCAATCGCCGAATTCCATCGCGACGAGGATGAGCCTGTCGCGATCGCGACATCGCCTGCCCTGACTGCTGCGACGGATCGCGGCGCGATGCGCGTGACGCTGCTGCCGGAACTGCAGCCGATCGCCTACGAGACGGTAAGCAAGTGCATGACCTGGGGACAGGGCGTGGCACTCTGCCTGTCGGAGGCGGAGGCGCGCATGAGCGGCCGCTCTGTTGTCACTGAACTGGGCCCAGATCGCGAAGCCGTGCGACTGCAAGATCGCGACGCTCTCCTGTTCGATCTCGGTCTCGGCGGTCGCTACACAGAGATATGTGTGCGGACCGACGATGCGGAAGCGCTGATGCTTCTACGTGCCATTTGCGGCAAGCCGTTGTTCACGCACGGCCACGACTTCCTTCATCGTCTGCCGCAGCTCAGCCCGCATCGCGTCTTCCGCTGCAAGCTGGGCCGGGTCGAGGTCTACAACCCGGTGCCGCCGGAGACCGGCAAGTCACCTGAAGGGCCTCACACCCATGTGCGGCAGCGCCTTCTGGCGCTGCGCCGCAATCATGCCGCCACCGTGCCGGTGCCCGAGGGGTGCTTTGCCGGCATGACACTCTATCCTGCGCATCCTTTGCAGCGCGCTGGCGATGATCATGACGGTGAGCCGATCGGCTTCGACGCGATGCGCTACGACGCCTTTCAGAAGGTTCTCAACCGCTACGGCGATCCGGCGCTGCTCAGAGGAAAACAGGCCGCGATCGACGGCAAAACGAGCGAGCGCGATCTCGCGACGCGCGCCGAACGGACCGGCTTTCGCATCGGGCAGCGACAACGTCCCTGGCTGCCCTAGTCTTGACGCAAAGTCCTCATGTGCGTATCGATTGAGCATCGTCGGTCTTCCTTAACCGGAAGCTAAGAGGGAACGCCGTGCCGCCCCGAGAGATCGAGGGGCCAATCGGCGGCTATGCCCGTAGCTGTAAGCGGAGAGCGACTGCCTAAGTGTCACTGGATCAAAGAATCCGGGAAGACGGGCAGGAGCCGTGACCCGCAAGCCAGAAGACCTGCCGGCGATAGCGTCGCTTTTCCGAT
>MKRV01000290.1:0-25144 GCA_001897995.1 Alphaproteobacteria bacterium 65-37
TGTGGATGTAGCCCGTGCCCGCCGGATTGGCGATGGTGGTGCCGTCCACGTAGTAGCGGTTCCACACTGTCTCGACGAGGCCGGCCGAGGTGCCACTGGCGCCGACCGGCGAGGTCGTGAGACCGCCTGCGATCAGCGACCAGATGGTCGCCAGGTCGCCGTTCTGGGCGTTCTGCACCAGGGTGGCGAGGCTGGCGTCGCTCTGGGCGGCATTCACCGTGCTGAGCGAGGTGCCGCCCACCATCACGGCATAGGGGCTGGCGCGGCTGGTGCTGACGTTGGTGACGCCGTTGCCGGTCTGGTTGCCCGAGCCGCCGTCGCCGTTGTCGTTGAATACCGAGATGTTACGCAGGGCCGCATCGACGAAGAGCTCGCGCGAGGCATTGTAGAAGGGCGAGCCCGGCGCGGTCTGCGGCGCGTAGCCGAAGGACGAGGTGATGACTGCCGGATTGTTGGCGGTGTCCCAGAAGGAGGCCTGATAGGCCGTGAAGGCGTTGGTCTGCGGCCCGGCCCCGGCATAGATGATGAGCGGGCTCTGCGGATTGATGGCCGTGACCACCCCGACATCGAGCGAGCGTTCGCCGGCGGGATTGAAGGCCGGCGGCGTCACGTTCGGATAGGCCTGGCCGCCCGGCGCCACGAGCGTGACGCTGGCACTTGTCGTGATGCCTGCGGCCGCCCGGTAGGCGTCGATCGCGGCCTGGAAGCCCGAGCCTGTGGGATCGTCGAGCATCGCCGTGCCGACGCCGGGTTCGACCAGGCCGATGGCGCCGGTCGCCACGCCGGCCGGTAGTGGGAAGTTGTAGTAGCTGTTGGCGATCTGTCCGGGATAGAGCTTGGCGATCGCCGTCGAGGAATTGCCCTCGCTCTGCCAGCCCTGATCGAGGTCCACGCTCTGGCTGGCCGTGCCGGGATTGGCAAGGACGGGGTGGAGCTTGTCGGTGTCGAACCACAGGCTGGAGACGCCGTTGGCGGCGAGCGTCTGGGGCAGGGAGAGGTTGCCGGTCCAGTACCAGCTCTCGCTGCTGCCGGTGCCCTTGGTCATCCAATGGGCCTGCGGGCCGAACAGGGTCGAGAAGTTCTCGGCTGTCACCTCCACCCAGATGGTGCGGGATTCGGCGGACGAAACATAGCCGCTGCCAGCCTCGACGACGTTGATGCCGAGCTTGCCGAGCGCCGCGATGGTGGCGTCGTACTTGGCCTGGTCGGCGCCGTAGGTCGACCACAAGGTGCCATTGTCGTTGAGGGTCTTGAGCTCTTTCTGGCGCTCCGCCCAGCTCTTGTTCAGCAGGTCGGTCGGGTCGTTGGCGCGATCCAGGATCAGTGCCACGTTCATCTTCACGCCGGTTGCTGCCGTACCCCCGCTCGGGCCGTCGGGCGAGTTGCTGCGCCAGCTCGCGAAATCCATGAAGTTCGAATTGGCGAGCGGGCTGTAGATCGGATTGAACGAAATGCTGGCGTGATCGATCGTGGCGCCATTGGCGATGGTGATCGTCTCTTCGATCGACTGGTCGGCCGAGGTGACCTTCCAGTGGGTGTCGTCGACCTTGGTGAAGGTGGCGCCCTCGGCGGCCGTGCCGTAGCCGAAGAACTGGATCGTGTCGCCGTCGGCGGCGGAGAAGTCGACCAGGATGTCGCCGTTCGCCTGGCCGGCGGTGAACTGGAAGATGTCGGCGCCGCTGCCGCCGATCAAGGTGTCGATGCCCGGACCGCCGTCCAGCACGTCGTCGCCGTCGCCGCCCATCAGGATGTCGTTGCCGTCGCCGCCTTGCAGGATGTCGTTGCCGGCCAGGCCATAGAGCTGGTCGTCGCCGGCATTGCCCTGCAGGAGGTCGTCGCCGGTGCCGCCATTCAGCGTGTCGTTGGCGCTGCCGCCGACCAAGGTGTCGTTGCCGTCGCCGCCATTCAGGGTCGAGGCGACGTTGGAGGCCCTGATCGTGTCGTTGCCGCCGCCGCCCGTCGCCGTCTCGATCACCGTGTCGAAGGCGATGCCGATATTGTTCACCTTGCCGCCGGCCGAGGAGAAGGTGCCCGGAGTGAGGTCGATGGTGGCGTTCTGGTTGAAGCCCGAGACGTCGAGGGCGTTGTTGGTGCCGTGGCTCCAGAGCGTGACGATGGCGCTGGGGTTACTGCCGGTACCGAAGTCGTAGATGCTCTTGAGGTAGCCCGTGAAGCTCGAATTGAAGCCGAACGTCTGGTTGCCGCCAAAGGTGCCGTTGGTCGAGACGCCGTAGAGACGCTGGATGGCGAGGATATCGAGCATCTGCGGTGTGAGCGGCTGATACTCGACGGCATCGGTCGGCTTGCCCCAGCTCGTATGGACCGGATAGTCGCCGTAGTATGTCGTCCCGGTGGTGCCCGGGTTGATGTACGACATGATCGACCACAGGGTCGTGTCGTAGGCGCTGAATTGCTGCTGCTGGCCGTCGACCTTGCCGTTGTAGGGACCGGCATGGCCGAGGCCGATGATGTGGCCGAGCTCGTGGATCACCGTCGAGTAGGGGTAGCCGCCGACGACATTGGAGTTGTCGTTCAGCGGGCCGTAGCCGTTGTGCGTCGTGTCGATGGTGACGATGGCGCCGCTCTCCGGTGCCTTGACGACCTTGTCGCTGCCGACCGGAACGGTGAGGCTGGTGTTGAAGTTCGCATACGCCTCTTTGTTGGCCAGGCGCTGCAGGGTGACGTTGGCCGATGCCGCGTCGTCGGCCAGCGAAAAGGAGATGTTGGCGAGGCCGGCCCACTGCGTGAAGGCGCCTGCCCAGACGTCCCTTTCCGTGTTGCTCCAGCCCGCCGCTGGATCGAACCAGTATTTGACCGTTCCACCCGCTGTGCCTGGGGTCGGGTCGCCCCATTTGATGGCCTGGGCGACCGTGCTGTAACCGGGCGGAATGTTGCCGTCGTATGTGTAGTACGACACGGCGGCGACGGTGTTGGAGGATGTGACTCCCGTCAGGAAGGCGATTTCGGACTCGTACTGGGCAAGGCTCAGCATGATCTCGCGACAAAATGGTTTACGCGGTGGGGTCGCAAGATATCAATCGGACTGCAGTGGGCAAGCCGAATAGACGAACCGAGAGTGTCGCGGCCGAAAATGCCGAATCAGCGGAATGCCGAATTTGCCGCCGCGAAGCGGCGCTGCTGATCGCTGAAGATCACCATGAAGAGCTCACGAAAGAGCCGCTCGATGCGCGGATCGGCCGGGCCGGATGCCGGCGTCCAGGCCGTCGTATAGGACATCGCGCGGTCATTCCGGCAATAAATGGCATAGACGTAGAAGACGCCGGGGCGCCCCGGCCGGAAGCGCGGTGGCGCACCGGCGCAGACCGGATCGGCGTTCAGGTCGTTGGCCGGATCGAAGATCAGCACCAGCCGGTAGTCCGGGCTGGGCGGCGGCGACGGGCGGTCGTAGGTGAAGGTAAGCGCCGGCCGCGGTTTGGCCGACTGCATGGCGGGCAGCAGATCCTTCGCCACGATCGCCGGATCGACGCCGGGGAAGGCGTCGCCGGCCAGGATCACCTGGAAGGGCTTGCCGTCGGTGGCCGCGAAGAAGTCACGATAGTCGTATTGCGGGGCATAGTAGTTGCCGCCGATCGACCCCGCCAGCGCAAGCGCCGGCAGGAGGATAGCAGCGGACAATATGGCGACGACGCGGCTAACGCGACGCATGGGAACCTCCGACGCAAACCAAGGTAGCCGTCAGCTTCCCTCGAGTGCAATTCACGCTTTCTCGACGATGTAGTTGCTGGCGGCGCAACCGCAAGTGGCTCGCTGTCATGTGATGGCATTCCGCGAGCCGGACCGAAGGGGATTGTGGCCAGTTCAAGCCGGCTTTTGCCGAGCTATTTTGCTAGCTTCATGCCGTCTCTTGAATCTGGAGGAATATTCATGGCATCGCCGCTTTTCGACCTTACGGGCAAGGTCGCCGTCGTCACCGGCTCGAGCAAGGGGATCGGCAAGTCGATCGCCCTGCATCTGGCGCTGCAGGGCGCCAAGGTCGTGGTGTCGAGCCGCAAGGCGCCGGCTTGCGAGGAGGCGGCGGCGGAGATCCGCAAGGCCGGCGGCGACGCCACGGTCATTCCCTGCAACATCTCCGACAAGGACCAGTGCATCAACCTGATCGCCCAGACCAAGAAGCAGCTTGGGCCGGTCGACATCCTGGTCTGCAATGCTGCCTCGAACCCGTATTACGGGCCGACCGAGAAGATGCCGGACGATGCTTTCATGAAGATCATGCAGAACAACATCCTGTCCAACATCTGGCTGATCACCAACTGCATCCCCGACATGCGGGCCAAGAAGGACGGGTCGATCATCATCGTGTCGTCGATCGGCGGCGTGCGCGGCACACCGGTGATCGGCGCCTACGGCATCTCCAAGGCCGCCGACATGCAGCTTGCCCGCAACCTCGCGACCGAGCTCGGCCCCGACAACATCCGCATCAACACCATTGCGCCGGGTCTGGTGAGGACCGACTTCGCCAAGGCGCTGTGGGACAATCCCGAGTACCTCGAAAAGCGCTTGCAGGGGGCCCCGCTGCGCCGCATCGGCGAGCCGGACGATATCGGCGGCATCGCCGTCATGCTGGCCGGCAAGGCCGGCGCTTTCATCACCGGCCAGACCATCATTGCCGATGCGGGCGTGACGATCGGCAGCTAGCATCCACCCTGCAATCCTCCCTTCCTCGCGCCTACGGCGAGGGAGGCGAGGGCGCAGGGAGGATAAAGAAATGAAACGTTGCGTCGGCGCGCTGGTCGCCGTTCTCGGGCTGCTCGTGGCAGCTCCCGTCTGGGCTCAATCCTATCCAACCAAGCCGATCCGCCTCGTGGCGCCGTTCCCGCCGGGCGGCGTTGCCGATGTGCTGGCGCGGGCGATCGCGCCGGAGCTGCAGGCCGCGCTCGGCCAGCAGGTGCTGGTCGACAACAAGCCGGGCGCCGGCGGCAATATCGGCGCGGAGATCGTGGCCAAGGCCGAGCCCGACGGCCACACCCTGATGCTGGCGTCGGCCGGCATCCTGACCATCAATGAGTTCCTCTATGCCAAGACGCCGTTCGACCCGGCGACGGCCTTCGCGCCGATCACGGTCGTGGGCGACATGCCCAACATCGTGGTCGTTCATCCTCGGGCCGGAGTGGGCACGCTGAAGGAGCTTATCGGCAAGGCCAGGGCGCAGCCGGGCAAGCTCGACTTCGGGTCAGCGGGCAACGGCACGACGACGCATCTCGCCATCGTGCTGCTGGAGCAGGCGGCCGGGATCAAGCTGGCGCATGTGCCCTACAAAGGTGCCGCCCCGGCCGTGCAGGATCTCGTCGCCGGCCAGATCGACGGGCTGGTCGACAATCCGCCGCTGGTGCTGCCGCATGTCAGGAGCGGCGCCCTCAAGGCACTGGCCTGGGCGGCGGCGCAGCGCATGGCCATTCTGCCGGATGTGCCGACGGCCGCCGAAGCCGGCCTGCCGGGCTTCGAGGCCTCGTCGTGGTTCGCCCTGGTCGCGCCGGCCGGCACCCCGCCCGAGATCGTGGCTCGGCTCAATGCCGAGGCCGCCAAGATCCTGAAAGACCCCAAGATGGTCGAGCAGTTCGCCCAGCGGGGTATCCGCCTGGTCGGCAATCCGGCGGCGGAGTTCGCCGCCTTCATCCCGAAGGAGCGCGCCCGCTGGGGCGATATCGTGAAAGCCTCCGGCGTGAAGCTGGAGTAGGCTTCCGCCATGAGTCTCTACCAGGTGCAAAAGCTCGTCTATCAGCTCAACCGGGACCCGCGGACGCGCGAGCGTTATGCCGCGGAGCGCGACGCCGTGCTGGCGGAGTACGAGCTGACCGACGAGGAGAGGGGCGCCCTCACCAGACCCGATATCGGGCTGCTCTACGTGCTGGGCGTCAACGGCCAGCTCCTCATGCATTTCGCCGCCCTGCACAAGATCGAGTGGACCGACTATCTCGACCGCATGCGGCAGGGATTGCGCGAGCACGGCCAGGTGCGCGAGGGCGTCTATGCCGCCACCGGCTACGAGGGCGTCGAGGCGCACGATGCCCGCCTGAAGCACGAACGAGAGAACAGGTAACGGAGAGGCCGATGCCTTTGGTTTATTGCGGCGCCTGCAGCCATGCCCCCGGCATCACCGCGCGGGCCGAGCGTGCCGACACCCAGACGCGGCAGGCGCTGGAGAGCGCCTTCCGGCGCATGGGCGACGATATCCGCGCCACCCGGCCCGACGCCCTGGTGGTGATTGCGGCCGAGCATTTCGCCAATTTCTTCATGAACAACATGCCGGCCTTCGCGATGGGCATGGCTGATTCCTACGAAGGGCCGATCGAGGACGAGGCCTTCCTGCGCATCAAGCGGACCACCGTGCCGGGCAACAAGGCCCTGTCGCGCCGGCTGATCGAAAAGGTGATGCAGACGGTCGACGTCGCCTATGCCGAAGAGTGGAAGTTCGACCATGGCATCTCGGTGCCGCTGCACTTCCTGACGCCGGACTACGACTTGCCGATTATCCCGGCCAACATCAACTGCCAGGGACCGCCCTTGACGCCGCTGGCGCGTGCTTGGGCGTTCGGCGAGGCGCTGCGCCGCGCCGCCGACGAGGTGCCGGAACGGATCGCGCTGGTCGGTACCGGCGGCATCTCGCATTGGCCGGCGACGCCCGACTCGGGGAAGATCAACGAAAAATGGGACCGTGATTTCCTGGCGCGCTGGGCCGCCAACGATCGCGACGCCATGTTGTCCTACAGCGACGCCGACACCTACCGCGAAGCGGGACAAGGCGGCTTCGAGATCCGTACCTTCATCGCCGCCGCGGCCGCCGCCAAGGGCGCCAAGGGGAAGATCGAGTTCTGCGAGCCGGTGCCGATCTTCGCCGTGAGCTGCACCATCGCGCGCATGATGGTGGCGGCGTAGGGGCACAGCAATAGTGTCATCCCGAGCGTAGCGAGGGACCTTTATTGATCAGTAAAGGTCCCTCGCTACGGTCCGTGCGGAGTAACCTCCGCACTGGATGACAGCTTGTTTGTGATCAGCCCTTTTTCTTGAACGTCACGACCAGCACGTCGCGATAGGCTGGCAGCGCCGGGTTCTCCGGTTCGACCGGAGTCACACCGTGATAGCGGCGGGCATCGTCGACCAACGCTGCGTCGAGCGGGTCGGTCAGGGTGAAGCTGCCCAAGGTGCGTTTGTCGAGGTCGTGCACGGTGGTCGTGCCGCTCGCGATGTTGCGGCGGGCAATCAGCAGCACCAGCACGTAGTCGACGCCGTCGCGGTGCATGCCCTCGGGCGTCGGTTTGCCCTGCTCGCCCTGCCGGGCCTCGATGCGGAACTGATGCGCCTCGACGTGCCAGGCATCGGTCTCCGGCGCCAGCCGGCCGAACAGGGAGCGGCAGTATTCGAGGATGGTGCGCATGGACGCACCGTCGCCGATCTCGTCGGTGATCGGCTTGAACCAGCGTTCGATGCCGCCGTTCAGGGTGTTGTAGTTGACGCCCTGGTAATGCGGCTGGTGAGGTCCGCGCACGATCGGCCCCTGACGCCCGGCACACCACACGCCGAAGCGGCGTTTGCGGTAGCGGCCGCCGTCGCCCATGTAGGTGTCGACTTCAAGATCGTTCCAGCTTTCGGCGAAGGCCGGCCAATCGGCCAGGGTGCCGAACCGCACGAAGGCATTGCGCATGTCGGAGGCTTCGACGAAGGCGTAGCCCGCCCGCGCGATGGCTTGGCGGATGCCCGAGGCGTTCTGGAGGCCGGTACCGATTTCACTCATGTGTCACACTCTATCACCGCATGTCCCTTAATCGGCAGCTGGCGCGCATGAAGGATTTTTGGGGTTGGCGTGTGGATTGCATCCGAAGGGCAACACGCGCCCCTCCGGAGATCTAATCATGCTGCGCCGTCATCTCATCGCCACTGCCGCGGCTTCCTTCGCCGCACCTGCCATCGTTTCGCGCACCTCGCTTGGTCAGAACCTGCGCAAGGTGAAGATGGGGTCCGCCTTCACCACGACCACCAATGCCGCCTTCCTGATGCCGGCGTTGCTGAAGCCGGAGGGCATCGACCTCGAGCTGGTGATGTTCCCGTCGCTGGTGCAGCGCATGCAGGCTGTTGCGTCGGGCGACGTCGATATCGGCAACGGCGGGCTCTCGGCCACCATGCAGGTCGCGACCAAGGGCTTCCCGATGCAGGTGCTGGCCAATGGCTGCGACGGCGGCTGGATGGTGCTGGCGCAGCCCTCGATCAAGAGCTTCCAGGATCTCAAGGGCAAGAAGATCGCCGTGCAGAACGGCTCGATCGGCCTGGTGTCGTTGAACTGGAAGCTGAAGCAGGAAGGCGTCTACGGCCAGGTCGAGATGGCCTTCATGGACAACCAGGACCAGCCCATCCCGCTGATGCGCGGCGACGTCGCTGCCATCTGCTGCTTCGAGCCCTACGCAGCCCTCGCCGAGCAGAATGGCTGGGGCAAGCGTCTGTGGGTGCCCTACGACTCGCCGATGGGCAAGACCAACCTGGGCTTCGTCGCCTCCGCAGCCTTCGTGAAGAAGGATCCGGAGCTTACGAAGAAGATGGTGGCCGCCCACGTGAAGGCCACCAAGGAGATGGCGTCCAATCCGGCCATTGCGATCGAGACCACGATCAAGCAGTTCAAGATGACCAAGGAAGTGGCCGAGCTTTCGACCAAGAACCTATTCTTCACATCCGAGTCAGGGCCGACCTTCGTCGGCGGCCTGAAGGCGCTCGCCAAGATGATGATGGACGACAAGATGCTCGAGAAGGAACCGAACTGGGACGAGTTCCTGAACCTCGGCTACGTCTGAGAGGTTCGATCCGATGCAGCTTCGTCGTGCGCTGGGGCTTCTGCCCCTGGCGCTTCTGCTGTTGGCCTGGGAATTGGCCGTGCAGGCCAAGGTTTATCCGCCGGTCCTGCTGCCCGCGCCGGGCAAGGTGCTCCTGGTGTTCGTCGAGGACTGGCAGACGGTCCTCGACAACGCGGCCGCGAGCGTCGCGCGTGTGATCGTGGGCATTGGCCTCTCCTTCGCCGTGGCTGTGCCGCTCGGCCTGATGATCGGTCGCTACCGGTGGCTCGACCTGCTGACCGACTGGTCGATCCAGATCTTCCGCTCGGTGCCCCCGATCTCGCTGATCCCGCTCGCCATCCTCTTTCTCGGCATCGGCGACAAGCCCTCGATTGCACTGATCTTCCTATCCGGCCTGTGGCCGCTGCTGATCAACACGATCTTCGGCGTGCGTGGCATCGAGCGCACCCTGATCAAGGTGGCGCGTGCTGCTCGCGCGGGCGAGCTGCTGGTGATGAAGGACATCATCCTGCCGGCGTCGCTGCCGGCGATCTTCACCGGCCTCAGGCTCGCCGTCGGCGCCGGTTGGCTGACCGTCGTCACCGCCGAGATGATCGCGGTGAAGTCGGGGCTGGGCTACATGATCCTGAACGCCCAGCTCACCTTTCGCTCCGATCTCATCATCGCGGGCATCATCGTGATCGGCGCCATCGGCCTCGTGGCCGACCAGCTCGTACGCCGGATACGCGCCCATGTCTGTCGCTGGCAGGAGGGCCTCACGGCCGCACAGGAATGAACCGCTTCATCGAATGCGTCGGGGTGGGCAAGATCTATCCCGGCAAGACCGAAAACGTGGAGGCGTTACGCGGCATCGACCTCGTCTGCGACGCCGGCGAGTTCGTCTGTCTGCTCGGCCGCTCGGGGTGCGGCAAGTCGACCCTGTTGCAGATGATGGCCGGGCTCGAGCGGCCGACCTCAGGCCAGATCGCCGTCGCCGGGCGCGAGCTCGACGGGCCGTCGCCCGACGCCGCCGTGGTCTTCCAGGACCACGGGCTGTTCCCCTGGATGACGGTCCAGAAGAACGTCGAGTTCAACATGAAGGCGCGGGGCGCCAAGGCGGCCGAGCGTGCGAAGGTGGCGCGCCACTTCCTCGACATGACCAGCCTCACCGGCTTCGCCGACCGCTATCCGCACGAACTGTCGGGCGGCATGCGCCAGCGGGTCGGCATCGCCCGCGCGCTCACGACGGAGCCGAAGGCGCTGCTGATGGACGAGCCGTTCGGCGCGCTCGACGCCCAGACGCGCGGCAGGCTGCAGGACGAGCTGCTGCAGATCTGGGAGAAGCAGCGCACCACGGTGCTGTTCGTCACGCACTCGATCGACGAGGCGCTGCTGCTGGCCGATCGCATCCTGGTGTTCAGCCCGCGGCCCGGCCGCATTGCAGCAGACATCAGGGTGGATTTGCCGCGGCCGCGTGCGTCACAATCGGCCGGATTTTCCGCCCTGGCGCGCGAGCTGCGCGGCCTGGTCGGCGCCGACCGAGACATCGACTGACATCCGAGGGAACAATGCCGTTTGCGACGACCGACGACGGGGTGAAGCTCTATTTCGAGGAGACAGGCGCGGGTGCGCCGATCGTGTTCGTGCACGAGTTCGCCGCCGACCACCGCTCGTGGGAAATGCAGATGCGCCATTTCGGTCAGCGCTACCGCTGCATCACCTACAGTGCCCGAGGCTATCCGCCCTCCGACGTGCCGGAGAAGCCCACGAGCTACAGCCAGAACCGTGCGACCGACGATATCCTGGCGGTGATGGACCACCTCGGGATCGACAAGGCGCATGTCGTGGGCCTGTCGATGGGCGGCTTCGCCAGCCTGCATTTCGGCTTTCGCCATCCGTCGCGCGCGAGGTCGCTGGTCGTGGCAGGCGTCGGCTACGGGGCGGAGAAGGACCAGCAGGCGCGCTTCAAGTCGGAAGTCGAGGTGGTGGCCAAATCGCTCCTGGAGGAGGGCATGCCGGCCTTTGCCGAGAAGTATGCCTACGGCCCGACGCGTGTTCAGTTCGAGAACAAGGACCCGCGCGGCTTTGCCCAGTTCAAGAACGAGCTCGGTGAGCATTCGGCCCTTGGGTCGGCCAACACCCAGATCGGTTGCCAGGGCCAGCGGCCCTCGCTCTACGACCTTCTCGACAAGATGCGTGCCCTGACGGTGCCGACCCTGGTCCTGACCGGCGACGAGGACTGGCCTTGCCTCGCGCCGTCGCTCCTGCTGAAGCGCGAGATCCCCTCGGCCGCGCTGGCCGTGATGCCGAACTGCGGTCACACGATCAATCTCGAGGATCCCGATCAGTTCAACCGGATCGTCGGCGACTTCATCGTCCAGGTCGATGCCGGCCGCTGGCCCAAGCGCGATCCCCGCGCCGTCAGCGCATCGATCACGGGAATGCGCTAACCGCTCAGGCCGTCAGGCCGCCGTCGCAGATGAACTCGGAGCCGGTCGAGAAGGTCGATTCGTCGGACAGCAGGAACAGGATCATGCTGGCGACCTCGTCGGCGCGGCCGAGGCGGCCGAGCGGGTGCATCTCCTCGAGTGCCTGCCGGCCGCTCATGTTGCCCTGGGTCTCGTCCAGCCGCGGCGCGATCATGGGCGTGTCGATATAGCCCGGATGCACCGAATTGCAGCGGATGTCGTACTTCATCTGCGCGCAGTGCAGCGCCACGCTCTTGGTGAGCGTGCGCACGGCGCCCTTGCTCGCGCAGTAGGCCATGGCGTAGGCGGCGCCGCGCAGGCCGAGCACGGAGGAGATGTTCACGATCGAGCCGCCGCCTGAGTCCTTCATGGCCGGGATGGCGGTCTTGCAGCCGAGGAACGTTCCCAGCGAATTGACGTCGTTGACCCGGCGAAACTCCTCGAGCGTGCAGTCCTCGATCGAGTTGCGGACCCCGATGCCCGCGGCATTGAGCAGCCCATGCAGGGCGCCGAACCTCTCGAGGGTGGCGGCGACGGCGGATTGCCAGCTCGCCTCCTGCGTCACATCGAGGGGCACGAAATGCGCGGAAGCGCCCAGCTCGGCCGCCAGTGCCCGGCCCTTGGCCTCGTCGCGGTCGGCCAGGACGGCCTTGCCGCCCTCACGCACGACCTGGCGGGCGGTCTCCGCGCCGATGCCCGAGGCGCCGCCGCTCAGCAGGACGACCTTGTTTTCAAGACGGGGCAAAGAGGGACCTCCTGAGCAGGCCGGCGGTCAGGCCGCCATCGGCGGTGAATTCGGCACCGGTGACGAAGCGCGAGCGGTCGGAGGCGAGCCAGAGGACCAGCTCGCCGAGATCCTCGGGTTCGGCCATGCGGCCGATGGGATGGCGGGAGCCGATGAAGGCCTTGCCCTGTTCGTGGCCGACCGCCTGCCACAGCGGATTGAAGATCGCGGTGTCGACGCCGCCGGGATGGACGGAGTTGCAGCGGATGCCGTTCCTCTGCTCGGCGCAATAGAGCGCGACGCTCTTGCTGAGCAGCCGCACCGCGCCTTTGCTCGCCGTGTAGGCGGTCGGGCCGGCGCTGCCGATCAGGCCTGCAACCGAGGAGATGTTGACGATCGAGCCCCTGGACTCGGGCTTGTCGGGGCCGGTCTGCTTCATGCCCCTGATGGCGTACTTGCAGCCGAGGAACACGCCCTCGGAGTTGACCGCCTGAACCTGCTGCCAATTCTCGACGGTCGTGGTTTCGGGATTTCCCGACCCGCCGGAGATGCCGGCATTGTTCACGACGATGTCGAGGCGGCCGTCGCGCTTCAGCACGTCGGCCAGCAGGGCCTGCCAGGAGGCCTCCGAGGCGACATCATGGGTGACGAAACGGCCGGTGTCCTGATCACGGGCACCGTCCTGGAGATCGGCGACGATCACCGTCGCACCGACGCCGGCCAGCAGCGCAGCGGACGCCGCGCCGATGCCCGAGGCGCCACCGGTCACGATCGCGACCTGTCCTGAAAGTTCATTGCTCATGGCGGCGAGACCATAGCGAAACGGCGGCGGCTGCAGTAGCGTGTCGCCAAGGGAGAACCGCATGGCGAAGTTCGTTGGCAGTGCCGTATTGGCGTCGATGTCGTTGCTCGCCGCAGCCTGTACGCAAACGGCCGCCGGCCCGCCGCCCGGCATGACCGTGGCGCAGGGGCAGGCCTACTGCACCAAGCTCACCAATCTCTACGCCGAGTATGTCGCCGGCGTCAGCAGCGCCATGGGCGGCGTCGGCCGCGGCGGCGGCCAGCCGGACATCGATGCCCGCCTCGCCATCGCCCAGTGCCAGGAAGGTGAGACGGGCGCTGGCATCCCGGTGCTGCAGCGCGAGCTGCGCAACAACAAGATCGACGTCCCGCCGCCGCCGGCTTGATCATCGTCCTCCCCATTCAAATGGGGAGGAAAATAAAAGCCCGGACGGTTGGCCGTCCGGGCTTTCGTGTTTCTCGAAGTCGCTCGTCCCTAGAAGGACAGGCCGTCCTTCACCACGACCCAGCGGCCGTTCTTGACCTCCTGCACCTGGGTGATCGTGGTCGCCAGGTGGTTGGTCTTGGTGAACTTGCTGGGCGGGGAGTTGAAGATGTCGCGGAACTCCTTGCCCGACTCCAGCGCGTCCAGGAAGGACTTGCCCGTCAGGTCCTTGCCGGCGAGCTGGGCGTAGAACGCGAAGGTCATGATCGCGTTGTAGCCGATGACGGCCTGGGTGTTGGGCTCGGAATTGAACATCTTGAAGTAGGCCTCGGCCCATTCCTTGACCGGGCCCTTGGCCGTGTCGCGGTAGGGGATCTCGAAGCCCGCGGCCGAGTAGAGGCCTTCGACCAGCTCCTTGCCGAGTGCGGGGATCTCGAGGACGTTCACCGGCGTGGCGCCCAGCCAGATCGGGTTGAAGCCGATCTTCTTGGCCTCGGCCATCAGGCCGATGGTCTCGCGGATGACCGTGCCCAGCACGACGAGGTCGCAGCCATCGGACTTCATCTTGGCGGCCTGAGCCGAGAAGTCGGAAGCGCCACGCTTGTAGGTCGTGACCGACACCGGCTTCATCTTCATGGCTTCGAGCTGCTGGGTGAAGCCGTCGTAGACGTTCTTACCGTACTCGTCGTCCTGGTACATGATGCAGGCCGATTTCGGCTTCTTCCAGTCGACCATGTACTTCAGCGCCGCCCGCGTGCTCTCGACATAGGGCAGCAGGTTGTTGAACTTGAGCCTCTCCTGCGGCTTGGCCGGATCGAACTTGTAGGTGAATTCCGCCGCCGTCAGCGGAAAGAGCTGCGGCACACCCGCTTCGAAGAGGATGTCCTGGGCCGCCAACACGGTGGGCGAGCCCATCGGGCCGATCATGGCGAAGACCTTGTCCTTCTCGACCATCTTCTGGCTGGCCAGCACCGCCTTCTTCGGATCGTAGCCCGAATCCTCGGCGATCATGCGGATCTTGCGACCGTTGATGCCGCCCTTGGCGTTGATCTCCTCGACGGCGAGCTTCATGCCGTTCAGCACCGGTACGCCCCACACCTTGATCGGGCCGGAGAGGTCCTGGTGGGTGCCGATCACGATCTCGGTCGGCGTCACGCCCTGGTTGGTGACCTTGGTCTGCGCCAGCGCCGGCAGCACCGCCAGCGTTGCCGCCGCGCCGACCAAGGGCGCGACGATGGACTTGATGTGCATTGCGATGTTCCTCCACTGCAGCGCCCGTCTTGTCCCGGCGGGGGGCGCCTTCCCGACGACGTCGCTTGTGCGACTTGGGAGGAATTAAAGCAGTTTCGCAGAGATTGTGCACGGCGAAACGCCGGATTCCGGGCAGCAAAAAGGGCCCGGACGGCAACCCATCCGGGCCCTCGATCAGCCGGCAATCTGCTTTAGTTCGTCAGGTCACGCTTCAGCACGACCCAGCGGCCATCCTTGATCTGCTGCAGCAGGAACACCGTGGCCGAGAGATGCTGCGTCGGCGAGAACTTCACCGCCGGCGAGTTGAAGATGTCCTGGAATACGTCGCCCGATTCCATCGCGGCCAGGAACTTCTGGCCGGTCAGGTCCTTGCCCGCGAGCTTGGCGTAGTGAGCGAACGTCATGACGTCGTTGTAGCCCAGCGCCGACTGGGTGTTGGGCTCCATGTTGTAGGCCTTGAAGTAGGCCTCGGCCCACTCCTTGGCCTTGCCTGTCGCGGTGTCGCGATAGGGGATCTCCATGCCGCCCACGGCGTAGAAGCCCTCGGTCAGTTCCTTGCCGAGCGCCGGCACCTCGACGACGTTGGTCGCCGTGCTGCCGAAGTAGACCGGGTTGAAACCGAGCTTCTTGGCCTCGGCCATGACACCCACGGTCTCGCGCACCACGGTGCCCAGCACGACGAAGTCGCAACCCTCGGCCTTGAGCTTGGCGACCTGCGAGCTGAAGTCGGAAGCGCCGCGCTTGTAGCTCGTCGTGGCGGCCGCCGTCAGCTTGGTGTCGGTCAGCGCCTGGGTGAAGCCGTCATGCACGTTCTTGCCGAATTCGTCGTCCTGATAGAGGACGCAGGGCTTCTTCAGGCCCTTTTCCTGGATCAGGTGGCGGGCGCCGGCCCGCACGCTTTCGGTGTAGGGGGGCACGTTGTTGAACTTCAGCCGTTCCTGCGGGTTCTTCGGATCCATCTTGTAGGTGAATTCCGCCGAAGTGACCGGGAAGAGTTGCGGCACGCCCGCGTCGAGCAGGATGTCCTGCGCCGCCAGAACGGTCGGCGAGCCGAGCGGGCCCACCATGGCGAAGACCTTGTCCTTCTCGACGAGCTTCTGGGTCGCCAGCACCGCGCGCTTGGGATCGTAGCCGACGTCTTCGACGATCAGCTTCAGCTTGCGGCCGTTGATGCCGCCGGCCGCGTTGATCTCCTCGACGGCCATCTTCATGCCGTTGGTGACCGGCACACCCCACGACTTGATCGGACCGGAGAGGTCCTGATGGGTGCCGAGCACGATCTCGGTCGGCGAGATGCCCTGGTTGGTGACCTTTGTCTGCTGGGCTGCCGCCGGCAGGACCGCGAGCCCGAATACACCGCCCAACAGGGCGGCCTTTACGCCAAACGAACGCATGACCACTCTTCCTCCACTACTCCCACACGAAACGACAGATACGCTCAGGCGGCCTGCGGCCGGTACATCGCGTCGATCTCGTTCTTGTACTTCTTGTTCACGAAGCTGCGCTTCAGCTTCATGGTCGGCGTCAGCTCCTCGTCTTCCGGCGTGAGCTGCTGCTCGATCAGGTAGAAGCGCTTGACCGTCTCGACGCGCGCGAAGTTGGCGTTGACCTTCTCGATCTCCGACCAGATCAGCTCCTGCACTTCCTTGGAGCGGCACAGGCTCGCATAGTTGGTGAAGGGCACGTCGCGGTCCTGCGCATACTTCTCGACGGTCTCGCGTTCGATCATCACCAGGCAGGTGAGGTAGGCCCGCTTGTCGCCGATCACGACGGCGTCGCTGATATAGGGCGAGAACTTGAGCTGGTTCTCGATCTCCGACGGCGTGATGTTCTTGCCGCCGGCCGTGATGATGATGTCCTTCATCCGGTCGGTGATCTTGATGTAGCCCTGGTTGTCGATCGCGCCGACGTCGCCGGTATGCAGCCAGCCATCCTTGTCGACCGTCTCGGCGGTCTTCTCGGGCTGGTTCAGGTAGCCCATGAAGACGAAGTCGCCCTTGATCAGGATCTCGCCCTGCGGCGAGATCTTGACCTCGCCGTAGGGCACCGACTTGCCCACTGTGCCGAGCTTGATGCCGTCGGCCGGCATCGCCGTCGCCAGGCCGCAATTCTCCGTCTGGCCGTAGACCTCGTACATGTCGAGGCCCATCGCCAGGTACCAGCGGATCAGCTCGGGCGAGATCGGCGCGGCACCCGTGAACAGCCATCGGCAGCGGTCGAGCCCGATCATCTTGCGCATGTTCTTCAGCACCAGCCAGTAGGCGGCCTGGAACTTGAGTGTCTGCAGGGCGGTCGGTGAGCGGCCGTCGATGCGCGCATCGGCGACGGCATAGCCGGCGTCGATCGCCTTCTTGTAGGCCCACTGCTGCAGCGGCGTGGCGTCCTTCAAGGCGATCATCATGCCGGCGTAGAACTTTTCCCAGACGCGCGGGACGGCCCCGAACAGCGTGGGCTGCACCTCGCGGATATTGTCCGGCACGGTTTCGGGGCTTTCGGCGAAGTTGCTGCAGACGCCGGTGGCCACCGAGTAGTAGCTGCCGGCCACCCGCTCGGCGACATGGCACATCGGCAGGAAGGCCAGCCGTTCGTCGCCCTCGTACCAGGACAGCGACAGCTCCGGATGCATGCAGTTCTTCATCGTGAAGACGATGTTGTGATGGCTGTGCATCGCGCCCTTGGGCGGCCCGGTCGTCCCTGACGTATAGACGAGGACGGCGAGGTCGCCGGGCTTGCGCGAGGCGACCAGCTCGTCGAACAGGCCTTCCTTGCCCTGCGCATAGTTGCGGCCGGTCGCCATGAACTCGTCGAGCGACACCACCATGGGATCGTTGAAGGTGGTGAGGCCTTCCATGTCGAAGATCACGATCTTCTGCAGGGTCGGGCAGCGCTCGCGGACCTCCAGCGCCTTGTCGAGCTGCTCGTCGTCCTCGACGAACAGGACCTTGGTGCTGGAATCGTTGATCAGGTATTCGACCTGCTTGGCCGAATCGGTCGGATAGATGCCCGAGGAGACGCCGCCGGCACAGAGGATGCCGAAGTCGGCGTAGTTCCATTCCGGCACCGTGTTGGCCAGCACCGAAGCGACGTCGCCCGGGCGGAAGCCGATCGAATGCAGGGCGTAGGTGATGGCGCGCGAGCGCTCCAGCCATTGCGTCCAGGTGATGGCATTCCAGATGCCGAACAGCTTCTCGCGCATCGCCGGCTTGTCGCCGCGCGTCTTGCAGGAAAGCACGAAACTCTTGGGCAGGGTCTCTGCGACGGTCAGGATCGCCGGCTGGCTCATGGTGTCACCTCCCGGTCAGCGCCAGTTCTTCTTGCGCTTCCAGCGGCGTTCGCCGCGTGCGCTTTCTTCCTTGGCGCCGAGATAAAACTCCTGGATGTCCTTGCTGTTCATCAGGCGCTCGCAAGTGTCGTCCATCACCACGCGCCCGACTTCGAGCACGTAGCCGTAATGCGCCGTCTCCAGCGCCATCTTGGCATTCTGCTCGACCAGCAGGATCGACACGCCCTGCTCGGCGTTGACGCGCTTGACGATGTTGAAGATCTCTTTCACCAGGAGCGGCGACAGGCCGAGCGACGGCTCGTCGAGCAGCAGCAGCTTGGGCCGGTTCATCAGGGCGCGGCTGATGGCGAGCATCTGTTGCTCGCCGCCCGATAGGGAGCCCGCCGGCTGGTCGATGCGCTCCTTGAGGCGCGGGAAATAGCCGAAGACGCGCTCGAGATCCTGGGCGACGCCGTCGCGATCGGTGCGCAGGAAGGCGCCCATGGCGAGGTTCTCGCGGATCGACAGGAACGGGAAGACCTCGCGGCCCTCCGGCACGTGGCTGAGGCCGAGCCGCACGATCTTGTCGGCGTCCATGCGCTGGATCGGCTTGCCCTCGAACTCGATCGAGCCCTTCTGCGGGTCGAGCACGCCGGAGATCGTCTTCAGGATGGTGGTCTTGCCGGCGCCATTGGCGCCCAGCACGGTGATGATCTTGCCGCGCGGCACGGCGAGGCTCACGCCGCGGATCGCCATGATCGGGCCGTAGTAGCTCTCGATGTTGGAGACCTTGAGGATATCGTCGCTGGCGTCGGTGGACATCGATAACTCCGCTCAGGCGCCGAGATAGGCGGCGATCACGTCGGGATGCGCCTGCACCTCGGAGGGCGTGCCAGTCGCCAGGACCTTGCCGTAGTTGAGCGCCAGCACCCGGTCGGAGACGCGGTTCACCAGCGACATGTCGTGCTCGACCATGAGCACGGTGATGCCGAGCTCGCTCCTGATGTCGCGGATCCAGAACGACATGTCGTCGGTCTCCTCGACGTTGAGGCCGGAGGAGGGCTCGTCGAGCAGGATCAGCTTGGGCTCGGAGCAGAGGGCACGGGCGACCTCGACGACCTTGCGCACGCCGTAGGGCAGGCCGGCGATCAGCTTGTCGCGATAGGCCTGCAGGTCGAGGAATTCGATGACCTCCTCGACCTTGTGGCGGTGCTCCTTCTCGGCGCGCCTGACCGAGGGCAGGAACAGCATTTCCTGCCAGAGCTGGGTCGTGGCGTGGCAGTGCCGGCCGACCAGCAGGTTGGCCAGCATCGTGGCGTTCTCGAACAGCTCGATGTTCTGGAAGGTGCGCGCGATGCCGAGCTTGGCGATCTGGTGCGGCGGCACCTCGGTGATGTCGCGGCCCTCGAAGAAAAGCTTCCCCGAGGTCGGATTGTAGAGGCGCGAGATCAGGTTGAAGATCGACGTCTTGCCGGCGCCGTTGGGGCCGATGATGGTGAAGATCTCGCCCTTGGCGACGCTGAAGCTCACGCTGTCGACCGCCTTGAGGCCGCCGAACTGCAGCGAAATGCCGTCTACCGTGAAGAAGCTCATCGGTTGCGCTCCGACTTCACGTAGGTCTTCTGTCGCTTGAAGGTCGCCTTCTTGTAGAGCGGGAAGAGCTGGAAGAAGAGCTTCACCTTGAGCCAGCGGCCGTAAAGGCCGTAGGGCTCGAACAGGATGAACATCATGATGATGAGGCCGTAGATCGCGCCCTTGAGGCCGGCCGCCGAGCCGATCGCCGACAGCGAGTCGCGCAGCTTGCCGGCCGCATCGGAGGCCATGCCCAGCGACGAGCCGAGGTTGGCGACCAGCACCGGCACGTCGTCCTTGAGCGCCGTCAGGAAGGGATCGACCATGACGATGAAGATCGCGCCGAACACCGCACCGTGCACGCCGAAGGCGCCGCCGATGATGATCACCATGATGAACTCGATGGAGAGCAGCAGGGTGAACATCTCGGGCGAGATGAAGGTCATCTTGTGGGCGAACAGCACGCCGGCGAGGCCGGTGATGGCCGCGCTGATGCCGAATGACTTCACCTTGTAGGCGGCGAGGTCGATGCCCATCGACTTGCCGGCGGTCTCCGAGTCGCGAATGGCGATGAAGGCGCGGCCGGTCGGCGAGCGCAGCAGGTTGAGCGCGAGCAGGATCGAGCCCACCAGAACCGCCAGGCAGAGATAGTAGAAGAGCTCGCCGTCGCGCGGCAGCGGCAGGCCGACGATGTCGAGCGTCTTGACGCGCATGCCTTCGTTGCCGTGGGTCACGCTCTCCCAGCGGGCCAGGATCTCCTCGACGATGAAGGCGAAGGCGATGGTGGCGATCACCAGGTAGATGCCGGTCAGCCGCAGTGCCGGAAAGCCGACCAGGGCGCCGACGATTCCGGTCAGGAGGGCGGCCGCCGGGAAGTAGACGATGAACGGCACGCCGAGCTTCTGCAGATAGGCCCCGGTATAGGCACCGATCGCGAGAAAGGCGGCGTGACCCAGCGAGGCCTGGCCGGTGAAGCCGGTCAGGATCATCAGGGCGACGCCCACGATCGCGTAGATGAACACGAATACGACCTGGCTCTGCAGATAGCTGCCGACCAGGAAGGGCAGCGCGATCAGCGCGGCCAGCAGCAGTCCGTAGGACCACCAGTAGCCGCTGTGTTTCAGGATGCGGATATCCTGGTCGTAGTCGGTCTTGAAGATGAAACGCATGGCTCAGACCTTCTTGCGCATGCTGGGGCCGAACAGGCCCTGCGGCCGGACCAGCAGCACGACCAGGAGCACGATGTAAGGCGCGACATCCTTCCAGCCCTGGGGCAGGTAGAAGCCGGCCAGGGTCTCGATGATGCCGATGATCAGCCCGCCGACCAGCGCGCCGGGAATCGAGCCGAACCCGCCGAGCACCGCCGCCGGGAAGGCCTTGAGGCCGAGGGCGAGACCGACATTGGAATGGATGAAGGTGATGGGAGCGAGCAGCACGCCGGCGGTGGCGGCGACGGCGGCGCTGATCGCCCAGATCAGCGAGACCACGCGCTTCACCGGGATGCCCATGTAATAGGCTGCCAGCATGTTCTCGGAGGTCGCCCGCATGGCGGTCCCGAGCCGCGTATAGTTGAAGAACGCGTAGAGGACGGCGCACAGGATAACGGTGGCCACGATGACCGACAGCTTGTCGTGGGCCAGCACCAGGTCACCGATCTTCAGCACACCGGCCGAGAAGGGGGTCTCGATCTTGAGATCGTCGGTGCCCCAGATCATGCCGGCGACGGAACGCAGGAAGTAGCCGAGCCCGATCGTCGCCATGACGATGGAGAACTGCGGATAGCCCAGGATCGGCCGCACGAGGATGCGCTCGGTCGCCATGCCGAACACCGCCATGCCGCAGACGGCGAACAGGAAGCCGAGCCAGTAATCGAGGCCGAGCAGGCCGATGAAGGTGAAGACGAAGAACCCGCCCAGCATCATCAGGTCGCCCTGGGCAAAGTTCACGACCTCGGTCGCCTTGTAGATGAGCACGAAGCCCAAAGCGATCAGGCCATAGACGCAGCCGAGCGCAATTCCGCTCACCAGCTGCTGGATGAAATCGAGCATTCTCCTACCCTGTCGTACGGCCTTATTTGATGCCTCGCTTTTTTGGTTGCGGCTCTGGATTTCGCGAGGCGCGGCAATAAGACTGGCCGCCTATCCGGGAGTCAATGGATTTTCATCCAGGGTGCTTTACTGTGTTCGAAACACCCTAGGGTCGTGGAGAATTTCATGTCGCTCGCCGAACAGGCGATCCCGTCGGGCAGTCCGCCGTCGCCGTTCTACACAGAGGAACATGAGGCCTTTCGGCATACGGTTCGGCGCTTCGTCGAGCGCGAGATCATGCCGCATGTCGACCAGTGGGACGAAGCCGAGGAGTTCCCGCGCGAGCTTTATCGCAAAGCCTCTGCAGCAGGTCTTCTGCAGCTCAGATTTCCCGAAGCCTATGGCGGCGTCCCGACCGATCCCTTCTTCGGCATCATCAAGGCAGAGGAGATGGCGCGCCATGGCAGCGGCGGACTGAATGCCAGCCTCAACAGCCATACGATCGGCTCGCCGCCGATCGCGGCCCTGGGCCCGGAATGGATGAAGCGCAAGGTCCTGCCCGAGGTTCTGGCGGGTGAGAAGATCAGCGCACTCGCCATCACGGAGCCGAGCGGCGGTTCGGACGTCGCCAACCTCAAGACGACGGCGCGCCGCGAGGGCGACCACTACGTGGTCAACGGCAGCAAGATGTTCATCACCTCGGGCATGCGCGCCGACTACTACACGGTCGCGGTGCGCACCGGTGGCCCGGGCGCCGGTGGCGTGTCGCTGCTGCTGATCGAGCGCGATCGCGAGGGTTTCCAGCGCACCAAGCTCAAGAAAATGGGCTGGTGGGCGTCGGACACCGCACAGCTCTTCTTCGACGACGTGAAGGTTCCGGTCGAGAACCTGATCGGCGAGGAAAATCGCGGCTTCATCGGCATCATGCTGAACTTCAACTCGGAGCGGCTCGGCATGTCGGCCGGCGCCTGCGGCTTCGCCAAGGTCTGCCTCGACGAGGCGATCGCCTATGCCCGCGAGCGCCATACTTTCGGCAAGCCGCTGATCGCCAACCAGGTGGTGCGCCACCGCCTGGTCGACATGGCGATGCGGATCAACGCAGTGAAGTCGACACTCGAGCTCCTGGCCTGGCGGGTCGGGCAGGGCGAGAAGCCGGTCGCCGAGATCTGCATGCTGAAGAACCTCGCGACCTCGACCATGGAGTTCTGCGCCAACGAGGCGATGCAGGTCTTCGGTGGTGCAGGCTATCTGCGCGGCTCCAAGGTCGAGCGCATCTATCGCGAGACCAAGGTGATGTCGATCGGCGGCGGCTCGGTCGAGATCATGAAGGACCTCGCCGCGCGACAGATGGGGCTGTGATGGGCGACAAGGCGATGGACAAGGCCGACCGCATCGCGCTGTTCCAGCAATGGTTCTCCGACACCATTCCGCACAACAAGGCGCTGGGATTGAAGGTCGTCGACGCCCGGCGGGGTTTCGCCGTGATGGAGCTGCCCTGGCGCGACGAGTTCGTGGGCAACCCCGAGACCGGCGTGCTGGCCGGCGGGCCGCTGACGGCGATGCTCGACGGATGCTGCGGCATGGCCGTCGCCACCATGCTGAAGAATCCTGAACCCTTCGCGACGCTCGACCTGCGGATCGACTATGTGCGGCCCGCCGAACCGGGCAAGCCGGTGATTGCCGAGGCCGAGTGCTATCGCATCACGCGCTCGGTCGCCTTCACCCGCGCCGTCGCTCATCACGGCGATGCCAAGGATCCGATCGCCGCGGCGGCGGGGACCTTCATGCTGGGCACCAAGGGCCAGGCGATGCGGCCGGCCATGGCGGACAAGAAATGAGCAACCTCCTCGAACGCCTGGCCGAGGCCCGCAAGGTGGGTGATGTCAGCCGCCTGGGCGACGCCATCCCTTACGCACGCTGGATGCAGATCGCGCCCGAGAACGGCACCGGCGAGCTGCTGACCCGCATGCGCTATCACGACGAGCTGATCGGCAACACGTTCCTGCCGGCCATCCATGGCGGCACCTTGGGCGCCATGCTGGAGATGGCGGCGATCTTTCACCTGCTGTGGGAAACCGACACCGGCACGGTGCCCAAGATCGTCAACATCACTGTCGACTATCTGCGTTCGGCACGGCCGATGGACGTCATCGCCTGCGCGAAGGTGACCAAGCAGGGGCGGCGCATGGTGAATGTCTTCGCCGAGGCCTGGCAGGACGACCGCTCCAAGCCGGTCGCCACCGCCAATGCGCATTTCCTGGTGAAGTCCGACGCCGACGCGCCGCCGTCGCTCTGACGGTCAGCCGATCGGATCACACCTTTTTTCCTCGCCCGGGTTTGCGCGAACGACATCCTCTTTCATTCTTCTCTCCCCCTTGGGGGAGAGGCTGGGTGAGGGGGGCTCTACCCGCTCACCTTTTCCGTCTCGCATACCCTCACCTCCCCGTTGCTCCGCGGTTTGTAACCAAGCCGCTTACGCAACGGGTCCCTTCCTCTCCCGCTGCGCGGGAGAGGACTGATGAGCGATGTGTCCGCTCCCTAGCAGCCAAGTGGGAAGGTCTTGTGGTCGATCGGTCAGCCGATCGGATTGGCGAGGTCGATGCCGTACCGCTTGGCATTGGCCCGCATGTAGAGGTCACGCGCCTCGACCGGGCCGCCACGGACGGCGGCGGCCACCATGTCGAGATAGGTATGCCAGCCCACGGCATTCAGGCGCACGAACTGCTCCAGGACCGGCAGGTGGTCGAGCACCAGCACCGTGCCGTCGCCGACGGTGGCCAGCGAGAACGTTACGTAGGACTCGGGATAGGGGGAAACCGCGTCGCCCGGATTGAAGACATTCCAGGTGTAGGTCAGACGCTGCGCCGGCTGCCACTGGGTCACGACCCCCTTGATGTGGCCTCCCATCAAATCGACCGCCCCGCCTGGGCGCGGTTCGATCTGGCCGACACCGTACCAGCCGGGGAGGCTGCCGACGTCGGTGAGCACCGACCAGGTCCGTTCGGGCGGACCGGACAGCAGTCGTTCGAAGCGTACCATATGCGCATGGGTGAATTGCGCGTCGTCACTCGTGGACTTTCCCAACTCTTGCATTAAAGAACCCAGTGTATGGATTACGACACCCTCAAGACTGCCCAGGACGACGTCATTCGCGACGGCGCCGGCTTCGAGGCCTATCGGCAGCCAGGTGACCTGATCGATGCAGGGCACCCCGAGATCGTCGCTTATGCAACACGCATCGCGGGGGAGGGCTGTGACAAAGAAAGGGCATTGCGCCTCTACTACGCGGTGCGCGACGACTTGCGTTACGACCCGTACAACACGCCCATGAAGCGCGAGGCCTATCGGGCCAGCGCGACCCTCGCCTCGGGGCACGGCTACTGCGTGAACAAGGCGGGCCTGATGGCCGCGGTTTGCCGCGCCGTCGGGATTCCGGCGCGGGTCGGCTATGCCGACGTGCGCAATCACATGACCACCAAGCGGCTGGCCGAGCTGATGGGCAGCGACGTCTTCTACTATCACGGCTACACCGACGTCTGGCTCGAGGGGCGCTGGGTCAAGGCCACGCCGGCCTTCAATCGCGAGCTCACCGAGAAGTTCGGACTGAAGCCGCTCGACTGGGATGCCGTCGGCGATTCGATCTACCACCCGTTCGACCTCAGCGGCCGGCGGCACATGGAATATCTCGCCTATCGCGGCGTGTTCGCCGACATTCCGTTCGACGAGATTCGCGGTGCCTTTCGTCACTACTATCCGCGAATGACCAGGGCACAGGAGGAGATGCCGCTGGGAGGCGATTTCGGCGCCGAGGGTGCTGCGGAAGCCAAGTCGACGTGAT
>MKRV01000290.1:25177-35013 GCA_001897995.1 Alphaproteobacteria bacterium 65-37
CTGAAGCCGCGGTCCGCCGCCTATATCGCGCTTCTGGTGGCGCTGGGCAGCTTCGGCCCGCTCACCATGAGCATTTACACGCCGGTCATGCCCTCGGTCGGGCACGATCTCGTGGCGACCCCCGACAACGTGAAGCTCACGCTCACGACCTACATGATCGGCTTTGCCGTCGGCCAGCTCTTCTACGGGCCGCTCAGCGACCGTTACGGCCGACGGCCGGTCCTGCTGGGCGGCTTGTTCTTCTTCACCCTGACGACCTTCGCCTGTTCCTTCGCGCCCTCGATCGGGGGGCTGATCGGGCTGCGCATCCTGCAGGGGCTGGGCGCGGCATCGGGCTCGGTACTGGGGCGCGCGCTGACGAGGGATGCCTACACCTTCCAAGAAATGCCGCTGGTCATGAGCTGGATCTCGCTCGGCCAGAACATCGCCCCATCGCTGGCACCGACGATCGGTGGCGTCCTCGGCGAATGGGCGAGCTGGCGGGCGACCTTCTGGTTCGTCGGTGGTTTCGGCGCCATCCTTTTCCTGGTCGTCCTGGCGGGCCTCGGCGAAACCAACAAGTTCCGCAGCGAGCGGCTCGATCTCGGCAGCCTGATGCGCGGCTCCGGCGAGATGCTGCGCGACCGTCGCTTCCTCGGGCACATCCTGCCGCTCGGTTTCGCTTTCGCGATGAATTTCGGGATGCTGGCGGGCGTTCCCTTCATCCTGCAGGAGAGCCTGGGCTTCAGCCCGCGCGAGTTCGGGCTGATCGTGCTGCTTTCGGTCGGCGGCTTCACCGCAGGCACCTTCGTGAACAATCGGCTGATGGGCCGGGTCGCGCCGTCTACGATCATCCAGCACTCGGGCTGGTTCCACGTGGCGGCACTGATCGGCATGGCGGCGCTTTCGCTCTCCGGGGTCGTGACCTGGTGGGCAATCGTGGGGCCGCACATGGTGCTGAGCTTCGGCACCGGCATGATCGTGGCCAACGCCAATGCTGGCGCTGTCGGCATGTATCCTAAGCTCGCCGGCACGGCGTCGTCGCTGGCGGGCCTCGCGCAGATGGGCATGGGCGCCATGGGCACGGTGACGGTTGCGGTCCTGACCATCATCGGCAGCCGCTATGTCGCCATGCCGCTGGTGATCGGGCTGGCGCCTTTCGCCATCGCGATGCTCTGGAGCGGTCGGCTGTTGCGCAAGGCACCGCCCACCTCGAAACTGGATTCATAGCAGGAGGAGAAGAAGACAATGGCGAACATGTTGAAGGACAAGGTCGTCCTGGTAACCGGCGCCGGCGGCGGCATCGGCCGCGAGATGGCGCTGCTGGCGGCCCAGGAAGGCGCCAAGGTCGTGGTCAACGACCTCGGCGGTGCGGTCGACGGCGAAGGCAGCGGCAACGTCTCGCCGGCGCAGAAGGTCTGCGACGAGATCAAGGCGATGGGCGGCCAGGCCGTGCCCAACGGCGACAGCGTGGCCGATCCGGCGGGCGCAGAGCGCATGATCAAGGCCGGTGTCGAGAATTTCGGCCGCATCGACGGCGTCATCAACAACGCCGGCATCCTGCGCGACCGCATCTTCCATCGCATGAGCCACATGGACTGGAAGATGGTGATCGACGTGCATCTCAACGGCTCGTTCAACACCAGCCGCGCCGCCGCCAACTACTTCAAGGAGCAGAAGTCGGGCGCGTTCGTGCATTTCACCTCGACCTCGGGCCTCGTCGGCAATTTCGGCCAGGCCAACTATTCGGCGGCCAAGATGGGCATCATCGGCCTGTCGCGCTCGATCGCCCTCGACATGGCGGCCTTCAACGTCCGCTCCAACTGCATCTCGCCGTTCGCCTGGACGCGCATGATCGGCACCATCCCCGCCGATACCGACGCGCAGAAGGCGCGGCTGGAGCGTTCCAAGCGGATGACGCCGGCCAAGATCGCACCGATGGCGGTGTTCCTGCTCTCCGACGCGGCCAAGGACATCTCTTCGCAGATCTTCGGCGTTCGCATGAACGAGATCATGCTGTTCAATGCCAACCGCCCGGTGCGCTCGGTGCACAACTCCGACGGCTGGACGCTGGAATCGATCGCCGAGCATGCAGTGCCGTCGATGAAGCCCTTCTTCACCGACCTCAAGCGCTCGCCGGAATACTTCACCTGGGATCCGATCTGACGAACCGAACGCCTCACTCTTGAGGGGCCGCAAGGCGACTTCCTCGAGAGTGAGGCACCACCGGCTCCCATCGGTCGAATTGCTGCGTCGGCCGGGGCCATGGTACGCCGGGTCGCCGCCATTTCGGAGACGCTTCGGTCAACGCCGAGGATGCGATGCGCTAGGCGAAATGCGATGCATTTGCTGTGCCAATCGGCACGCCTGAAGCGGGGCAGTGCGCGCTCTGGTAGCAGCTCGTTGCTTCACTCAATACTTAGGATCATTCCACTGGAGTGCGCAGCGAACTCGTGCGGTGATTCTTCTGTGGCCCCGACGCACTGCTTCTTCAAGGTTCTGGAGTTGACGCTAGTGCCCTTCGTTAGAGGCTGCTAGGTTGCACCCTCTGTTCGATGCGACGGCTGAGCAAATCGCCGCTGCAATCGCGATCACGCTTTTTTGGTTCCGCGTCCATTAACTGTAGGTCTGGCTCTCCGCTGGGGGGCGCAGCAGGCCAGTGTGGGAGTGGTATGGAACAAGTGTCCTCTGTCACCCGGAGGCTCGCGGCCATTGCATTTGCGGATGTGGTGGGCTGGAGCAGTCATGTCGAGCGCAACGATCTCGAAACGCTGCGCGCCTGGAAGCTGCTGCGCACCGAACTGCTGGAGCCGAAGCTCCGAGAGCGTCGCGGCCATGTCCAGCAGACCGCCGGTGACAATATTCTGGTCGAATTTCCCAGCGTCGTGGACGCGGTTGCATGGGCACTCGAAGCGCAGCACGGCGTTTCGCAAGGTGCTGCGGGGGAAGAACTGCCTCACTTGTCGTTGCGGATTTCGATCAATGTCGAGGATGTCATCGTTGACGAGGAGACAGTGATCGGAGATGGCGTCAACATCGCTGCACGCATCTTGCCATTCGCTAAACCAGGCGAAGTCGTCGTCACAAGTGCGGTTCGCGACTACGTTTGGAACAAGATGACGGTCGGCTTCGGAGACCTTGGAGAGCGCGAGCTCAAGAACATCAGCCGGCCAATTCGAATCTTTCGAATCGATCCGCCTCAGGCCGAAAGCGGAATCCCGATTCGGCGCCAACCACATCTCTCCTGGACGAAGCGGCCCGCTATCGCCGTCTTGCCTTTCCGTGACCTCGGCGGCAACGCCGACCAGGCGTATTTCAGCGAGGGCATCAGCGAAGACATCATCAGAAGCATATCGCGCAGCCATGCCATGTACGTGATCGCCTGGAATTCGACGCTCCGCTATCGGGACCGAATGATGGACAGCCGCAGCGTCGCCGCCGAGCTTGGCGTTCGCTACATTCTTGAAGGGACGGTCCGGCGGCGTGCGGCGCGCATGCGCATTGCGACGGAACTGATCGACGTGATGAACGACAGGACGCTGTGGGCAGACAAGTTCGATGGTCAGGACAGCGAGATCTTCGAATTTCAGGACAGGATTGCCACCAGGATTGCGGCGGAAGTCGAACCGAAGGTCTATCAGGCCGAATCGGCACGAGCTCTCACCAAGCCGACCGAGAGTCTCGACGCCTACGACTGCGTATTGCGCGCATTGTCGGTGTTCTACTCGCTCGATGGTCGGCAGTTCGACGACGCAGGTGCCTTGCTGCAACAGGCGGTGACGCTCGATCCTCTGTACGCCCAGGCCCATGCCTACCTGGCCTGGTGGCTGAACATGAAGAGGGGCGAGGGGCGTTCGACCGATTATGAAGGCGACGCAAAGCGGGCGATTGCGGGAGCGACGCGCGCTGTGGAGCTGGACTCGGATGACGCGTTTTGCCTCGCCGTTGCGGGGCATATTCAGGGGTTCCTGAACAACGATCTGGACACCGCAGTCGACCTTTTCGAACGCGCCCTGCACCTCAATGAGAACTCGGCTTTCGCATGGGGAATAGGAGGCTCGACCTATTGCTTTCTGGGGCGACCGGACGAGGCGCTTGAACGTCTGCGAAACGCCTGGCGATTGAGTCCCTTCGATCCGTTGAATTTCTGGTTTTGTACGGTCGCCGGACTCGCCGAGTTCGTGGCGGGCCGCTACGATCAGGCGATCGGCTGGTTGAGGAAGGCCCAGCGGCTCAATCCAAGGTTTTCTGCCTGCAATCGGACGCTCACGGCGTCGCTTGCGCTCGCAGGCGACCTGGCGGGGGCTAGAGAGGCGTCCAAGCGCGTTCTCGAGATCGAACCGGGATTCCGCGTTTCGGTATTTGCGTCCTGGTATCCGCTCAGGCGGCCAGGCGATCTCGAGCGGTTCGCCGATGGGCTTAGGCTTGCGGGTTTGCCGGAGTGATCTCGAAACACCCGGGCTCTGTTGCGTGAATGAGTAAGTGGGAGATGGCTGATGAATCGATGACGATTTGAGAAGGGGAGGAGAAAATGGGAACGGGGACCGCAACGGCGAGTGGGACGGGTACCGGCACAGGGACTGGTACCGGCACAGGAACGGGAACAGGAACAGGTACGGGAACCGGAACAGGTACGGGTACTGGAACCGGTACGGGAACTGGAACTGGCACCGGCACCGGCACGGGTACAGGAACGGGTACTGGTACTGGCACTGGCACTGGCACTGGAACCGGCATTGGTGGCATGGGACCGATTCCCTGGAGCTACTACGCCACGCCGCTGGAGTTGGGCTTCAAACCCTGGGCGCTCGACTTCGCGCCGGACAACTACGGCGGCACGGCCTTTCCGACCGACAAGGCCTTTATCTTCGATCCGGTCCCGTCCACGGCGATTGGTCGCAAGCTCACGTGGCAGACGGACGACTGGGATCCGTCGCTTCGTTTCTGGACATTGGGATGGGACCCTCACCTCGGTGTCTGGCTGCGAGGCCAGGACACGTCGCTGCCGTCGATCCTGGCGGCATGCGAGTTCGCTGCGGAATACGAGAGGTGGCGGTTCAAGACAGACCAGGAACTGATCGACAGAGGATGGCTTACCAAGAATGCCCATCTGAAGTGGCAGGAGGAATTTGACCCCTTCATCGTCAACGAAATCAATGAGCTGCTCGACCTGATGGAAGACGACCGGGATCGCTACATGGCGGAGATCAACGCCCAAGCAGACGGTCTGGCCGCGTATTTCATCAGTTTCATCGATATTGATGGCGAACGCCGTCCATGGACCATCGAGTTGATCCGGTGTGGCCTCGCGATCGGCAACATCGCCTACATGAACTACAAGGAGCATTTTCGCCGGGTCCGGCCTTCGACGATCTGCCCGGCGCTCGTGCCGCCCTTCGGGCCGCCACGCCACCCGTCATTCCCGAGCGGCCATTCGTTTCTGGGCCACTTCATCGCGCTGCTGCTGCTCGAGATTCCCCAGGTCAGGGAGCGGTATGGCGAGCCAACGACACCGGGCGTCCCGCCGAACTCCCCAGGGCCCCAGACGAATGCAGCGGGCCCGCTCATTCAGGCGACACTCGCCCAGGTAATGAGCACGAACTATGTGTTCACCGGTCCGCTTCTCTGGCTCGGCACGCGATTGGCCAGGAACAGAGAACGGGCAGGGGTACACTATCCATCGGATTCTCTGGCCAGCCGTTGGCTTGCGGGCGCAATCTGGGCACTGCTGACCATGGGGCCGGCAGCGGCGACGGCGGCGGCTCCCGACCCAGCGGTGCCTGGCGCCACGCCTCCGGATGCTGGTGCGGCCTTCACCGTCAAGAACAGCGACCTGATCACTTGTCCGACCTTGCGCAGGGTCCTCAACCTGGCCCGGGCCGAGTGGCTTTAGGGTCGGTTCTGCCCTGACGAACCTCCGCCATCGTTGGGGCACCCTCGCGATGAAGCTCAAGTCCTGAGCGGACGGTGCTCCGGACTTAGGGAACGACGTAAAGACGAAGCCCCAGGTTGTTGTCGCCGGCGACGAGGTCGACGATCGGTACTGCATAGTTGGAACAGGGGAGGCTGGAGGCCGCACTCGTATTGGCATGGTCGTCGACGCAATCGGCGATTGCCAGGATCAAGAGGCGCGTTCCTGACGGGTAGGCCGGCAAGGCAAACGGGCCAAACGACTCGCTACCCTGAGGCAGCACGGAACGCGGGCCGATTTCGTCGATCCTGGTCCATGTGGCGGGCGACCAACGTGGAGGACTGGCCGAAGTGTTGGGCCATACGATGTACCAGACGGCGACCTTCACGCCGGTGGCTGCGCTCTGGCCGCGATTGCGCACCTCGACCTGTATTTGATTGGCGGCGATCGCAAGCGCGTCGGGGGCTGCATGCCAGCGCCCAGGGGCGGCGGCATCGCCCCAATCGAGTGAGACCGGCATGTAGCCGCCTCGTGGAAAGCCCCCTTCCGAGTCTGGCCGGCTGGTGTCGATGAAGATGTCGACCTCCGGCGGCAGACCTGGCGCATCGACGACGTCCAACGGGTTCGAGGTTGCGTAAAGGCCTTGGGCTTCGAAGGCCCAGCGCACGACCTTGTGCGCCCAGCCGCCGACACGATGCCTGAGCGGGCCGGTCGTGACGGGCAAGGTTCCGATGTCGGCTTCGATCAGCGTTGTAACGAACTGATCGGGAGTCTCGACGGTCCCGACATGGTGCGGCGGCATCAGTCCAATGGCTCTCAGGATCAGGTAGACGACGTAGTCGGCTGCGCGTTGCCGGATCGGCCGATTGGGCCTGCCATTGGCCCTCACGGTGTCTCCGCCGAGCGCTCGATAGAGCATGAACAGCGAGGTCGACAGAATCTGCTCGGACTCGTAGCCCTTGTGCCGGCAATTGCAGTTGGCTGCAGGAAACCGCGCCGGCCGGTGGCGGCGCCCGGACCAGCTCCATCCCATATAGACCGACCGGTCGTGGCGGCGGTGCAGATACACCCAAGGGAACGTGTAGCCGCGCAGTCCCCGATAGTCCGCCAGTTTTGACCACGGATCTGCCACGATGGCGGCAAGTGCGTCGCCGGCGCTATGGGCGAAATGAAGCTCCAGCTTGCCGGTTCGACCTGCCAGGAGCACGTGACAATACTCGTGCCAGCTCCATCGGGGATCGGTTGCAAGACCGAGCGCGTCGTGGCGCGATGTCGTACGCTTCACGTCGGCGAGCGCAAATCGCACTTGCAACGGCTTCAGATTGTCTTGGCTCCACGATTTCTGTGGGCCGACCAGATCGCAGCTCGGGGGATCGAAATCCACCTGGGCGTTCACCGTCTTGCCGTCCTTTCCAGGTCCGGGAAAGATCCCAGCCCGGTGGCGAACCAGCAGCGGCTTGGTCGCAAACAGAAAATAGTCCGACGGCGAAAGGCCGTACTTGATAATGGTGTCGAACAGCGGCCGCAGGCGACCATCACCGAATCGCGCGCGCACATGCTGGTATGCGCTGAGTTCGACGAATCCACTCGTCCGGGGATGCCTGACGAGTGCCGGGTCGACGATCTGGGTTGCCGACTCGTTCGCATTCTCCTTTACGAGCCTGGATTGCAGCACGTTGACCAGACCATGGTCGTCCAGGAGAGTAGCCTTCCCGTTGATGTCGAGGTTGATTCCATCGAGGTCGATGGCGTTGTCCTTGAATCTGTCCAGACGCTGCCGCGAGCGGTTTGGACGTGCGTTGATCAGACCGCCCAGACCTGCCTTGGAAGCCGGGTCCTGCGCAAAGAGATCCGCCTTCACAGGTGGCGCGGCATTCGCCACCAGCGGAACCCGCTCCACGGTGGGCTTGCCGAGTTGGCCCTTCTGATCGAAAGCAAACTGGAGGGTCAGGGCGTAGGCTAATGCTCGAGGTCCGTCGTCGGGCCGTGAAGCGGTTGCATAGACTTCAGCGATCGCGCGATCCTCGGGCACCGGCATGGCGCGCATGCCATTGATCGCAAGCGGCGTCTCATCACTCAGCCCGGCGGAGCTTCGGATCAAGGGCTTGAGATTTGCGAAGTTGCTTGGGCTGAACATGAACGCATAGAAACCTTGCACGAGACTGGGCTGGAGCGCGTGCGCCTCGAGGGCTTGCGGCAGAGCAATCGAGCGCGCGACGCTCGTGATCCGGACTTGCCATGAGCCGGACTGGCCTTGGGCGAGATGCGCGACGACCCGCATGCCCGACCGGCTGCCGACGATCGTATCGGGATCGCCAGCGCGCCATGCCTCGCTGGCGATGAACACCATCGTGCGATCGACTATCTCCGTCTTCTGAACCGGATCGCCGTAGCGCGTGAGCCAGAATGACTTGTCTGGATCCAGGCTCCCATTCACCTTGGGCAGCTTGAGCCACGCGAGGTGGACCGTGAAGTCGTCGGAGCTCGGGTCAACGAGCTCGGGAAGGTCGAGCGTGCTTCCTACCTTCGAGAGATAGGTTGCAACGATCTTCTTCAGCGTCTCCGTGTCGTCATCGTCCCACTCTGCCTCGGCAGGATAGGTCGGGTGACGCAAAGAGATGGTCTGCACGGAGGTCGATGGATCGCCGACCTTTTCCCACCACACGGCCTTGCTGGCAGCAGTCCAGTCCTTGAGAATCGGCATGGTGTTCCTCCTCAGAGCTGCGGAACCAACCGACGCGACGCCAATGTGACTTTCAGGGGGCGTGTAACTATCGCACCGATTGGACCGGCCAGCTAGGACGACGAGAAGCGGGGGGCGAGGTGTCTCCCGGAGGGCACGGCCCGCGACGAGAAAA
Organism: Alphaproteobacteria bacterium 65-37; assembly: GCA_001897995.1. Taxonomy (GTDB): domain Bacteria; phylum Pseudomonadota; class Alphaproteobacteria; order Reyranellales; family Reyranellaceae; genus Reyranella. The sequence continues at coordinate 33,926 of MKRV01000290.1, forward strand.
GCCGCGCAGGCCGGCCGATCGTGGGATAGCTTTCAACAGGAACGCCAAATGAATGCGCAACTGGGGTAGCCATGACCGCCTGCCTCGGTGCGACTGTCGTGCATCGGCGTTGGAGAGCGAGTATCGATGGCTGCAGAAAGAATGAAGAACGAACCCCGGATCGATGCCGACGAAGTGCTCGGCGGCATCGTGGAATGGGTGAGCATTGAAAGCCCGAGCCACGATGCCAAGTCGGTCAACAAGGTCGTCGATCATGTCGAAGGCCAGTTCAAGGACCTCGGACTGAAGCTCGAGCGCATCCCGGGACGTGACGGGTTCGGCGACATCCTCGAGGCGAAGACCCCGTGGGGCGAGGGCAAGGGCATCCTGGTCCTCGCCCATCTCGATACCGTGCATCCGCTCGGCATGATCGAGAAGGAGCTGAAGGTGCGTCGCGAAGGCGACAGCATCTTCGGTCCCGGCATCTACGACATGAAGGCGGGCGGCTACATCGCCTACTACGCGCTGCGCCACCTGATCCGCCAGGGCAAGCGCACCAAGCTCCCCGTGACCTTCCTGTTCATCCCGGAGGAGGAAGTCGGCAGCCCGACCTCGCGGTCGCGTATCGAAGAGGCGGCGCGCGGCCACAAATATGCGTTGGTCATGGAACCCGGCCGCGACGGCGACAAGGTCGTGACCTCGCGCAAGGGTGTCGGCCGATTCACGCTCAGCGTGAAAGGCAGGGCCGCGCACGCCGGCGTGCGCCACCAGGACGGCCGCAGCGCCATCCTCGAAATGGCCCGCCAGATCGAGCGCATCGAAGGCAAGACCGATTATGCCCGCGGTATCACCTGCAATGTCGGCCTGATCCGCGGCGGCACCGGCGTGAACGTGACGCCGTCCGAATGCGTGGCTGACGTCGATCTGCGCGTCCCGAGCCAGCAGCTCGCCGAGGAGATGACGCACTGGTTCCTGAACCTCGAACCGATCGGCAAGGACGTCGAGCTCACGGTCGAGGGCGGCATGAACCGGCCGCCGTATCAGAAGGATGCCGGCATCACCGCGCTGTTCGAGAAGGCGCAGGCGATCTACCGGGAGATCGGCAAGGA
>MKRV01000291.1 GCA_001897995.1 Alphaproteobacteria bacterium 65-37
TGCCCCCGCCGAGCCCACTCCTGCAGTGGAAGAGAAGCCGGCGAAGGCCGCTGCTGCCGGTTGAGAACCAATTAGCGCTTTGAATTGGTCGTCAAAGGACGGCATAACGCGGCTCCCATGCCGCGGAACTGCACGTGACCCAGGTACAAGACGGGCCTGAAGACGATAAGCCGATGCCGCTGCTCGATCATCTGATCGAGCTGCGCAAACGGCTGATCTATGCCCTCATCTGCTTCTTCGCCGTTTTCTTCGTTACGTTCTATTTCGCGAAGCCGATCTTCTCGTTCCTGATCCAGCCGGCGCTGGCCGACGGCTACAAGGTCATCGTTCTCGATATTTTCGAGTTCTTCTTCGTCACGGTGAAGCTCTCGGCGTTCGTGGCGCTGATCGTCGGCTTTCCGTTGATTGCCGTGCAGATCTGGCTGTTCGTCGCGCCCGGCCTCTACCGGCACGAGAAGCGGGCGTTCGTGCCCTTCCTGGTCGCCACGCCGTTCATGTTCTATGCCGGCTGCGCGCTGATGTACTACATCGTGCTGCCCTACGTGATCAACTTCATGCTCACGCAGTACGCGCCACCCGACATCGAAAAGACGCTGAGATCCTCGGACTATCTCGAGCGCATCCTGCAGCTCGTCTTCGCCTTCGGTTTCGCCTTCGAGGTGCCGGTCCTGCTCACCCTGCTGGTGCAGGTCGGCATCGCCACCACCGAGGGGCTGAGGTCCAAGCGCCGCTACGCCATCGTCATCGCCTTCGTCATCGCCGCCGTCCTGGCGCCGCCAGACGTGGTGAGCCAGATTGCGCTCGCCATTCCCCTGATGGCCTTCTACGAGATCAGCATCCTGATCGGCGGCTGGATCGAGCGGAAGCGCGCGCGCGAGGACAAGGCCGCCGAGGAAGCCGAAAAAGCCGCCGAGGAAGCCGAGAAAAAGGCCGGCGAAACGACCGGATCCTGACCATGCACGACATACGTTTCGTCCGCGACAATCCCGAAGCCTTCGACCAGGGCCTGCAACGCCGTGGCCTCGCGCCGGTCTCGGCCGAGATCCTGGAGGTCGACAAGCGCCGCCGCGCCGCGATTTCGGAGAGCGAGTCGACGCAGGCCCGCCGCAAGGCGCTCAGCCAGCAGATCGGCCTTGCCAAGCGCAAGGGTGAGCCGGCCGATGCGCTGATGGCCGAAGTCGCGGGTCTGGAAGAGGGCCTGAAGGCGGGTGAGGCCGAGGCCCAGCGTCTCGACGAGGAACTGAAGCGCCGGCTCGAGGGGTTGCCCAACATTCCGGCCGACGACGTGCCGGCGGGCAGCGACGAGCATGGCAATGTCGAGCTACGCCGCCACGGCAACCAGCGCAATTTCGCCTTCCAGGCCAAGGACCATGCCGAGCTCGGCGAGGCCCTGGGCGAGATGGATTTTGCCCAGGCGGCCAAGATCTCGGGCTCACGCTTCGTCTTCTTGAAGAATCGGCTGGCCCGGCTCGAACGGGCAATTGCACAGTTCATGTTGGACCTGCATACCGAGGTGAACGGCTACACCGAGATCGACCCGCCGCTTCTGGTGAAGGACACGGCCGTCTACGGCGTCGGCCAGCTGCCGAAGTTCGCCGAGGACATGTTCCACACCGAGAACGGCTACTGGCTGATCCCGACCTCCGAAGTGTCGCTCACCAACCTGGTGAACGACATGGTGCTGGACGAGAAGGACCTGCCGCTGCGCTTCACGGCCTTCACGCCCTGCTTTCGGTCCGAAGCCGGTGCCGCCGGCAAGGATACGCGCGGCATGATCCGCCAGCACCAGTTCCCCAAGGTCGAGCTGGTCAGCATCACCACGCCGGAGCAGTCCGAGGCCGAGCACGAACGCATGACCGCGTCGGCTGAGGAGGTGCTGAAGCGCCTGGGCCTCGCCTACCGCACGATGACACTCTGCAGCGGCGACATGGGCTTCTCGGCACGCAAGACCTACGATCTCGAAGTCTGGCTGCCCGGTCAGAGTGCCTATCGCGAGATCTCCAGCTGTTCGAACTGCGGCGACTTCCAGGCGCGCCGCATGAATGCGCGCTATCGTCCCAAGGAAGGGAAGGGCACGCGCTTCCTCCACACCTTGAACGGCTCGGGCCTCGCGGTCGGCCGCACCCTGATCGCCGTCCTGGAGAACTACCAGAACGAAGACGGCTCGGTGACGATTCCCGAGGCGTTGCGGCCCTATATGCGCGGCGTCGAGACGATCGCTGCCGGCGTGGCCAAGAAGTGAAGGCCGCCAACCTCGCCAAGGCGCGCATCCTCGTCACCAACGACGACGGCATCCATGCGCCCGGTCTGCTGGCGCTGACCGAGATCGCCGAACAGCTCTCGAGCGACGTCTGGGTGGTGGCCCCCGAGGTCAACCAGAGCGGCGCCGGCCATTCGCTGTCGCTGTCGCGGCCGATCCGGTCGCGCGAGGTGAGCGAGCATAGGTATGCGATCGAGGGCACGCCAACCGATTGCGTGCTGTTTGCGGTCAAGCACCTGCTGAAGGACCGCAAACCCGACATCGTGCTGTCGGGCGTCAATCGCGGCACCAACATCGCCGACGACGTCACCTATTCCGGCACCATCGCCGCGGCCATGGAAGGCTGCCTGCTCGGAATACCATCGATCGCCTTCAGCCAGGCCTATACCCACGATCATCCGGTGAAATGGGGCACGGCGACGGCGCATGGCGCTGCCGTGGCCCGTCGCGTCCTCGCGCTGGACTGGCCGCGCAACGTGCTGATCAACATCAACTTCCCCGACGTCGTCGCGGGCTCGGTGAAGGGCGTGCGCGTGACGCACCAGGGCAATCGCGGGTTCGGTGGCTACATCATCGAACGTCACGATCCCCGCGGCGGGTCCTACTACTGGATCGGCTACCAGCCGCAGGAGCGTGAAATCGACGAGGCAAGCGACATTGCCGCCGTGCGCGCCGGCTACGTTTCGGTGACGCCGCTGCATCTCGACCTCACGCACGAGGCGATGCGCCGCAAGCTGGTCGCCGAGTTCGAGCCGGCCCCGGCCAAGGCCGAGTAGAGCGGGGCGGATGCCGTGAACGTCGCGGCCATGCAGCGCCTGATCGCAGAACTGCGCAATTCGGGCATCTCGGACGAAAGCGTGCTCAAGGCGATCGCCTCGGTCGATCGCGAGCGTTTCGTCTCGTCGACCTTCGCCGAGCGTGCCTGGGAAAATACCGCGCTGCCGATCGCCTTCGGCCAGACGATCAGCCAGCCGCTGGTCGTCGCGGCCATGACCGAGGCGCTGCGGGTCGGCCCGCGCATGAAGGTGCTGGAGATCGGCACCGGCTCCGGCTACCAGGCCGCCGTCCTCGCCAAGCTGGCACGGCGCGTCTATTCGATCGAGCGGTTCAAGCCCCTGTCCAAGGCAGCCGAGCGCCTGCTGCTCAATCTGGGCATCTACAACGTCGTGGTCGACATCAACGACGGCAGCAAGGGCTGGCCGGGCCAGGCGCCGTTCGACCGTATCATCGTCACGGCAGCGGCCGAAGAGCGCCCGCAGGCGCTGATCGACCAGCTTGCCGTCGGCGGCATCCTGATCGTGCCGGTGGGGCGCGATCCCACGGCCCAGGTCGTCGAGCGTATCGTGAAGAGCGAGCGCGGCTTGCAGCGCGATACGCTGATGCCGGTGCGGTTCGTGCCGCTGGTCACCGGTCCCTTGCCGGTGCTGGGCCAGGGCTAAGCGCGGAAACAGAGTGTCCGGAAATCGACTTTGGCCCGATTCCCGCCGGAATCCTGATGCAGTAGACTGAAGCCATGAAAAGAGCCCCTCGCTTCCCCTCGCGATGGGCCGGCTGGACGCGCACGCTGGGAACAATGGCGGTGCTGTCGGTCGTGCTCGGCGCTTGCAACACCGTCATGGGCGCCCGTGAAGGCACCATGGAGTATCCCGGCTCTGCCGCGGGTCCCAATGCCACGCCGGTCTATGTCGTGAAGGACAAGGACACCGTCGAGGGCCTGTCGAGGCGCTACGGCGTGTCGACCCAGACCATCATCGATCGCAACAACCTGAAGCAGCCCTATACGCTGAAGCCCGGCCAGACCTTGCAGATGCCCGGCGCCCGCTTCGTCGCCGACAGTGTCGGCGGTGCGACACCGGCCGCGGCGGCCAATCCCAATACGCCGGGCCCGGTCAAGCGCGAGACGCTGGCAGCGCCCGGTCAAAGTGAGGCCCCCCGTTCGGCGGCACCCACGCCGGCGGCAGGCGAGCCGACGCCGCTGGCGCCGGCGGCACAGTCGGTCACCGTGCCTGCGACGACCCCGCGCTTCGCTTGGCCGCTGCACGGCAAGATCCTGACCAGCTACGGTTCGGCCGGCGGCGGGCAGAAGAACGACGGCATCGATATCCAGGCCGAGAAGGGCGCTTCGGTGAAGGCCGCCGGCGACGGCAAGGTCGTCTATGTCGGCAACGAGGTGGCGCGTTTCGGCAATCTGGTCCTCGTCGAGCATCCCGGTGGCTACATTACCGCCTACGGCAACAACGAGTCGGCGTCGGTCAAGAAGGGCGACACGGTGAAGAAAGGCCAGGTCATCGCCAAGGCCGGCGAGTCCGGCGGCGCACCCAGCCCGCGCCTGCACTTCGAGGTCCGCCGCGCCGGCAAGACCATCGATCCGACGACCGTGCTGCCGGCGCAGTAGGTCTCACATCCGTTTTGGTTTTCATGTTCCTCTCCCCCCGTTTCGGGGGAGAGGCTAGGTGAGGGGGCGGTCACGGCGGGCGAGCGCCTGTGATCTCTACATCCGTCACTTCCCCCTCACCCGGCCTCTCCCCCGACGCGGGGGAGAGGAGGATGAACGAGGCGGGCGACGAGAAGACGTTGCCATGTCCGAAGGCGGCGTGCAGAGACGGAAGCATGACCCAGACCGCCCTCGAGCGCTTCGGCGCCTATGCCGCGACCGTGTCGACGGCCGACCTGCCATCCGAAGCGATCCATGCCGCCAAGCGCTGCGTGATCGATTGGTATGCCACGACCCTGCCGGGCGCGGTCGAGGCGCCGGCGACGATGCTCGAGAAGGCGCTGGCCGACGAGCTCGATCGAGGTGCTGCGACGCTGATGCTGGGCCGCAAGGCGGCGGTGCGGACGGCGGCGCTGATCAACGGCACGGCGTCGCACACCGTGGAGTTCGACGACATCTATGCGCCGGCGATCTACCATCCCGGCAGCCCGACGATTGCCGCGGCACTGGCGGTTGGGCAGGCGCGCGGCGCCTCGGGTGAGGCCTTCCTGCGCGCGGTGATCGCGGGCTACGAGGTGTCGACCCGCATCGGCGCCGCCATGGGCCGCGCACACTACAAGTACTGGCACAATACCGGGACGATCGGCCCGTTCGGCGCCGCGGCCGCGGCCGGCCTGTTGGCCGGCCTCGACGGACGCCAGCAAGGCCATGCGCTGGCGTCGGTGGCGACCTTTGCCGCCGGGCTGCAGCAGGCCTTTCGCGGCGATTCGCTGTCGAAGCCCTTGCATGCCGGTCATGCCGCCGACGCAGGCGTTCTGGCCGCGCTTTCCGCCGAGCACGGGCTGCTGGGGGCGCCGGCGATCCTCGATGCGGTTGGCGGCATGGGTGAAGCGATGAGCAATGGGCCGGACTGGGACGCCGCCACGGCCGACCTTGGCCGCGCCTACAATGTCAGGCGCATGACGGTGAAGAACCATGGCTGCTGCGGCCATGCCTTTGCAGCCATCGACGGGGCGATGGCACTACAGCGAGAGCATCGCTTTGCTGCGGACGACGTCCGTTCGATCGATGTCGGCGGCTATTCGGCAACGGTCGACGTTACCGGCAACTACCTTCACGGCACGCCGGCGGCTGCCAAGTTCAGCCTGCCGTTCCTGGTCGCCAGCGCCTTGACGCATGGCAGTATCCGACTCGACGCCTATACGCCGCAGCGCCTTGGCGACCCGATCGTGGGGGCGCTGATGAAGCGCATCACCGTCGCGCTCGATCCCGAGATCGATGCGCTGTTCCCGCGCCAGCGGGCGGCGCGACTTGCGGTCCAGCTCGCCGACGGCCGGGTGCTGGACCATTTTCAGCCGCATCGCGTCGGCGATCCGGACCTCCCCTTGTCGGACGCCGACCTCGACACCAAGTTCCGTGAGCTTGCAGTCCCGGTGATCGGTGAAGCAGGCGCTGGCCGGTTACTGGCGCAGCTCTGGACGCTCGACGAGGCGCCCAACCTCGATTTCACCCGAAGCTTGCGGTAAGTCTGCGGAAACTATATCGATTGACACAGTCGATCGATAGATATTAATTCGCGCCCTCGCTTCCGCTGAGCAAGGGCTCATGTCCGATTCAACCATCCGTGTGCGTCCCAAAACCCAGACCCGGGGCGAAGACACGCGGCGACGCATCCTGGAAGCGGCCCTCGAGATTTTTGCCGCCCAAGGCTACGAAGGGGCCAGCACGCGCGCGCTCGCCGAGCGGGCGGGCGTGAACCTGCCGGCCATCCAGTACTATTTCGGCAGCAAGGAAGGCCTGTACCGCGCCGTCATCGGCGACATCATCGGCCAGACCGAGACTCACATGGCGCCGCTGGCGCCCCAGGTGAGGGCGGCCGTCGCGGACAAGGAGACCCAGCCGGAAAACCTGCTCGAGCTCCTGTGTGCGATGCTGGAAACGTTCGTGTCGCTGGTGACGTCTGGCCCGCAGATCGCGAGCAAGCGGCTGCTGTTTGCGCGGGCCGAGGTCGAGCATACGCCGGGGCTCGATGCGTTGCACGAGAACGGCATGGAGCAGATCTTCGATCCGTGCCGCGATCTCGTCGGGCGCCTGCTGGGCAAGCCGACGGACGATCCGGAAATCGTGCTGCGCACGATGGCGCTGATCGGGCAGGTCGTCGTCTTCTGCCACAACAGCGCGCTGCAGACCTTGAACATGCCCGAGCTGAACGAGGCCACGGTGCAGACCATCCGGGCGCTCATCCGCGAGCAGACCCAGTCGATCGTTCGCCCCCTCATCCAAGCGAATCTGTCAGGAGTGAAAAGCGTATGACCCGTTGGCGACACCCGATTGCCGTCGCGGCGGCGGCCGCGTTCCTGGCCGGCTGCACTTCGGGCCCTGATTTCGAACGGCCCGAGAAGCCGACGGCCGACAGGTACACGCCGGAATCGCTGGCACCCAGCACCTCATCGGCGCCGACCGACGGCGGCTCGGCGCAGAGCTTCGTGCAGAGCATGGACATTCCCGGCCAGTGGTGGACGCTGTTCCAGTCGCGCGAACTCAATGCCCTGGTCGAGGAAGCGATGCGCGCCAATCCCGACCTCGACGCGGCGCAGGCTGCGTTGCGCCAGGCGCGGGAGAACTTCTTCGCCGCCCAAGGCGGCCTGTTCCCGAGCCTCAGTGGCAACGCCGGGGGCCAGCAGCAGCAGGCCACCGGCTTCCAGCAGGGGCTGGGGGCGGCCACGCAGATCTACGGCGTGACGACGGCGTCGCTCAACGTCTCCTATTCGGTCGACGTGTTCGGCGGCATCCGCCGGCAGGTTGAATCGCAGCAGGCGCTGGCCGAAGTCGCGCGCTACCAGCTCGAAGCGACCTACCTCACCCTGACCTCGAACGTGGCGGCCGCGGCGATCAATATCGCGTCGTTGCGTGCCCAGATCCAGGCAACCCAGGACATCATCCGCATCCAGAGCGATTCGCTGGGCGTCGTGCGCCGGCAATTCGATCTCGGTGGTGCTTCGCGCGCCGACGTGCTGGCGCAGGAAGCCGCCCTGGCGCAGACCCAGGCGACCCTGCCGCCCCTGCAGAAGCAGCTCGCCATCCAGCGCAACCAGCTCATGACCTTGCTCGGTCGCCGGCCGGACCAGGATCGCGGCGAGACCTTCGATCTCGCCAAGCTGAAGCTGCCGACCGAGCTGCCGCTCAGCCTGCCCTCGCAGCTCGTCGAACAGCGGCCCGACGTGCGGGTCGCCGAGGCGCAGCTTCAGTCGGCCAGCGCCAATATCGGCGTCGCCATCGCCAACCAGCTGCCGCAGTTCAACATCACGGCGCTGCTGGGCATGGCGTCGGGCGGTCTCCAGACGGCGTTCTCGCCGGGCACCGGCATCTGGACGCTGGCCGCCAGTGTCGCCCAGGTCATGTTCGACGGCGGCACGCTCGAGCACCAGAAGCGCGCGGCAGTCGCAGCCTTCGACCGGGCGGCGGCGCAGTATCGCAGCACCGTGCTGCTCGCCTTCCAGGACGTGGCCAACGCGCTGCGCGCCCTGCAGACCGACGCCGACGCCCTGAAGGCGCAGGCAGCGGCCGAGAACACGGCGGCGGCGAGCTTGCAGCTCGCGCAGCAGCAGTTCGAGTTGGGCGCCGTCAACTATCTCATCCTGCTCAACGCCCAGACGAC
>MKRV01000292.1 GCA_001897995.1 Alphaproteobacteria bacterium 65-37
AAGGAACTCGTCGTGGGCGGCGCGGCCAGCCACAAGAATTTCGTCGAGACCGTCATCGCGCCGGCGGTCGAGAGGAAATACGGCTGCAAGATCGTCTTCGAGGGAAGCCGTTCGCTGGTCAATCTCGAGAAGATGCAGAAGAACAAGGACAAGCAGTACCTTTCGGTCGTCATGATGGACGATCCGGTCATGATCCCGGCGGTTGCCGAGGGCCTGCTCGAACCGCTGACGGTGGCCAAAGTCCCCAATCTGGCCGCCTTGAAGCCGGGCACGATCCACATGGACGGCATGTGGTGCAACTACCTGCAGCCCTGGCTCGGCATCGCCTACAATCCGCAAGTGATGAAGACGGCGCCGACGTCATGGGCGGACGCCTACGATCCCAAATACAAGGGCCGGGTCATTCTCCCCTCGCTGCAAAACACCGAAGGCCTGGCCAACCTGTTCATGGCGGCGCAACTGGCGACCGGCAAGCCGATGGCCGAGGCGCAGAAGGATATCGACGCCGCCTTCAAGAAGCTGGTCACCATCAAGCCCAACCTGCTGACGGCCTACACGCAGATGCCGCAGGCCTACAATCTCATGGAGCAGGGCGAGGGCTACATGATCTCGAGTGCGATCTCGCAAGTCGCGCTGGAACGCAAGGCCGCCGGCGCGCCCGTGGATATCGCCGTGCCCAAGGAAGGCATCTTTGCCATGCCGTCGGGCGTTGCACTGGTCAGGGGAGCGCCGCAGCCCGAGCTCGCGGCAGGCTACATCAATGAAATGATCAGCCCCGAGGTGCAGACCAAGCTCTCGGCCGTCACCTTTTCGTTGCCGACGAACAAGGATACGCCGGTGCCGCCGGGTGCGCCGACCGGCGTCACGATACACGGCATCGACTGGAAATTCGTGGCGGACAATCGCGCCGACTGGGTGAAACGCTGGGACCGCGACATGGCCATGTAGGCCGGCCGTGGCTGCTTCGTTTCTCAATATCGCCGGCACCGAGAAGGCGTTCGGCGATAGCGTCGTGCTGGGGGGTGTCGACCTCAAGGTCGCCGCCGGCGAATTCGTTTCCCTGCTGGGCCCGTCGGGCTGCGGCAAGACAACGTTGCTGCGCATCGTGGCCGGCCTTCTCGCTGCCGACCGCGGCACCGTGCATCTCGATGGTGAGGATATCTCGGCCAAGCCGCCGCATCGCCGCGATGTCGGCGTCGTGTTCCAGAATTACGCCCTGTTCCCGCACCTCAGCGTCGCCGAGAACGTCGCTTTCGGCCTCAAGGCGCGCAAACGCCCGGCCGCCGACATAGGCCCGACAGTCGAGCGCTTCCTCCGACTCGTCCATCTCGAGGACTTCGCCGATCGGTCCATTCGCGCCCTGTCCGGCGGACAGCAGCAGCGCGTCGCCGTCGCGCGTGCCCTGGCGGTCGGCCCCAAGCTGCTGCTGCTCGACGAGCCTTTCTCCGCTCTGGATCGCAAGCTCCGGGAGTCCATGCAGATCGACCTGCGTCGCCTGTTGCGCGAACTCGGCACGACGGCCGTCTTCGTCACCCACGACCAGGACGAAGCGCTCACCATGTCGGACCGGATCGCCGTGATGAATCGCGGCGCCATCGAGCACCTCGCCACACCCGAGGAGATCTATCGCCGACCGGCTACCGCCTTCGCCCTCGAATTCGTGGGCCTGTCGTCCCGGCTGGCCGGCAAAGTCACGAGCTGCGCAGACGGTCAGTCCGTCGTCGATACCGCCTTCGGGCCCCTGCGTGCGCCTGGCAGTTTCATTCCCGGGGCGTCGGTGATGCTCGCCGTCCGCCCCGAGCGCATCACGGTCGATCCACCCGGCGGCTACGCCCTGGTTGCGCGTCTGCGCGATGCGGTCTTCCAAGGCTCGAAGATCCAGCTCCATTTCGAGACAGGCAACGACGACAGCTTGATGGTCGAAACCGTCGACTTGCCTGGAGGCGTACCGGCGCCGGGCACCGAGATGAAACTTGGCTGGGCTGTCGCCGATACGCTGATCTACCCCGCACTATGAACGCCGCATCATGAGCGACCGTTCCTTTGCGCCGTGGCGCGACCCCGTCCTCTGGCTCGCCGCGCCCGCGGTCGTCTACCTGGTGGTGGTCTATGCGTTTCCGCTGCTCCTGCTGCTGGCAAAGAGCTTCGTCGGACCGTCCGGCATCAGCGTGCAGCAGTACATCGTCTTCATGGACGATCCCTTCAACTGGCGCGTGGTCGGAAATACGCTGCGCGTGGCAGGCTGGGTCACGCTGATCTGCCTCCTGATCGGCTACCCGGCTGCCTTTGCGCTGACCTACGCCGGCACGGCCCTGCAGATCGTCATGCTGGTGTCGATCATCCTGCCGCTCTCGATCGGTGCCGTCGTGAAGGCGTTCGCCTGGCAGATCGTCCTGCGTCGCGATGGAATCGTCTCGCAGCTTCTGGTCGGTCTCGGCTTGTGGGACGAGCCGCAGCGCCTGCTGTTCACCGAAACCGGACTGGTGCTGGGCGCCGCCAACATCTTCCTGCCGTTCATGATCCTGCCGATCTACTCCGTGGTGAAGCTGATCGATCCACGGCTAAGCGAGGCCGGCGCGACGCTCGGCGCCTCGCCCCTCTATCGCTTCACCCACGTAACCCTGCCGCTCTCGCTGCCCGGCGTCATCTCGGGGATCGCCTTCGTCTTCTCGATGAGCGTCTCGATGTTCGTCATTCCTTCGCTTTTGATCGGCGATCGGTTCCAGACGCTGTCGACCCTGACAGGCCGCTCCTTCCTGCTGATGCGCAACGAGCAGCTTGGCTCGACCACGGCCGTCATCCTGCTGGTCCTGGCCGTCGCCATCGTCGTCGCTTCATCCTGGCTCGGCCGCCGGCTGGGAGGGCGCACATGACCGCCGTCGAACGGGCAGTCCGCCTCTTCGTCTGGTTCATCGCGGGCTTCACCGTCGTCTTTCTGATGACGCCCCTCGTCGTGACGATCGCCGTATCGTTCGGCTCCTCGACAGTGTTCACCCTGCCCCCGCCCGATTGGTCGTTCCGCTGGTACGAGCGTCTTGCCGGCATGCGCGGGCTGCTGCCCGCTCTTCTTGTCTCCCTGCAGGTCGCGGCGATCTCGACCGCCATCGCCCTGGCCCTGGGCACGCTCTGCGCCATTGCCCTGGTTCGCGGCCGCTTTCCCGGCCGCGAGACGATTTCGACCTTCCTGGTTTCGCCCCTGATGTTGCCGGGGCTGGTCATCGGCATCGCCATGCTGCAGGGCTTCAAGGCGATGGGGCTGCGCGATGTCTATGCCAGCCTGCTGGTCGCCCATGTCGTCATTACGCTGCCCTACGTGGTGCGTACCGTCGTGAGCGCCCTGTCGCTGTTCGACTTCTCCTTGATCGACGCCGCGCGAACCTTGGGCTGCTCCTATCAGGCAGCTCTTCTGCGCGTCATGGTCCCGGCGCTGGCGCCGGCCTTTCTGACTTCCGGGATGTTTGCGTTCCTGGCCTCGATGGACAACTACCCGATCTCGATCTTCTTCACCGACGCCTGGACCAAGACCTTGCCGATCCAGATGCTGCAATATGTCGAGGAGCGCCCCGACCCGACGATCGCCGCCATCTCGGCCGGTCTGGTGTTGCTGGCCGTCGTCGCCCTGGTGATCGGCGATCGACTGGTCGGCCTGCGCAAGCTCGCGGATTTCTGACATGACCACGACACCAAATCCCTGCGACCTCCTGGTCACCGGCGATCTTGTCCTGACCCTCGATCCGCAGGGGCGTACCCTGACCGACGGCGCCCTTGCCGTCGTCGATCGCACGATCGTCGATATCGGCCCGGCCGATGAGGTATCGCCGCGCTGGGTACCGGCTTCGTCGGTCGGCGGATCCGGCAGGATCGCGATGCCGGGCCTGGTCAATATCCACAATCATACGCCGCTCATGATCACCCGCGGCATGATCGAGGATATCGGCTTTGCGCCGATGTACACGCCCGGCATCCCGCAGGGCCATTGGCTCACCGAGGAGGACGCCTACGCCCTGTCCTGCCTTGGCATGTTCGAGCTGCTGCGAGCCGGCTGCACGACCGTGGTCGACTACTATCGCTACCCTCAATCCTGCGCCCGTGCTGCCGCCGAACTCGGCGTGCGCGCCGTGATCGCTGGCCGAATCCACGATGCCGCCCCGGACGCCCTGGCGGCGGGCCGATACGAGTACAGCCGTGCCATCGGCGAGGCGAGCCTCGCGGAAAATGCCAAGCTGATCGCGGACTGGAACGGCCATGACGGTGGCCGGATCCGTTGCGACTGGGCACCACACGCCCCCGATACCTGCTCCGACGACCTGTTGCGCGAAGTCGGGAAGCTGGCGGAAACGCACGGCGGCAACGTGCACACGCATCTTTCCCAACTCCCCCTCGAAGTCGACGCCGTCCGGGCGCGCACCGGCCTGACGCCGCCGCAGCTTCTCGACAAGCTCGGCCTGCTGAACGACCGGCTGATCGCCGCGCACTGCATCCACATGGATCGGCCCGACATCGAGCTTTGCGGCAAGGCCGGAATAACCGTCGCGCACGCCCCGATCGGCAATGCCAAGGGTGGACGCATCGCGCCGATCATCGAGCTTCGCGAAGCGGGCGCCCGTATCGCCCTCTGCACGGATACCTTCTCAGGCGATCTGATCGAGGCCATGCGCTGGGCAATCGCGATGCAACGCATCAACCGCCAGGGCACCGTCCTCGATGCCCGGACCGTTCTCGACTGGGGCACACAGGAAGGCGCGACAGCGCTGGGCATGAGTGACAGGATCGGTTCGTTGGAAGTCGGCAAGCGGGCAGACATCGTTCTGCTGGACAATCGCTCGCCGTCCCTGGCACCCATGGTCGACGGCTACGGCGTGCTGGTCCACAGCGCGTCGGGTCACGATGTCGACACCGTTATTGTCGACGGTCGCGTCGTCCTGTCCGGCGGCAAACTCACTCTCGCCGATGGCGCCGCTATTGTTACGCGCGCGCAGGCCGTGGCGAGCGCCCTGTGGAAGCGGGCGGGCCGCAGCCCGCTGCAGTAGGAAAGCCGATGAAGATCCTGGTTGCCAATCCAAACACCTCGGCCGGTGTCACCGACCGGCTTGTCGCCTCCGGCCGGCTGGTCGCGAGTCCCGGCACCGAACTGCTTCCCATGACCGCGCCGCGCGGCGTGCCCTATATC
>MKRV01000293.1:0-48150 GCA_001897995.1 Alphaproteobacteria bacterium 65-37
CCTCTTTCGGGCGGCCGGCGCGATAGAGGTCGAGATCGTCCACGGTCGTGGCGTTCTGCCAGAGCGCGATCAGCATCACTTTGGTGGCGTCGATCACCGAGCCGCCGCCCACCGCCACGATCAGGTCGGCACCGGCCTCACGGGCGCGCGCCGCGCCTTCGATGACGCAGGGGCGCGGCGAGTGCGCCGTGATGCCGGCATAGACCCCGGCATAGCGATCGCCCAGCTCGGCGATCACCGATGCGAGAAGCGCGCTTTGCGCCACCGACTTCGAGGTCGTGACGAAGACCCGGCGGGCGCCCAGGCGCTCGGCTTCGGCGCGCAGCGCCACCCCCGCCGGCTTGCCGTAGACCACGCGTTCAATGTCCTGGTGTCCGTGGATGCCGCTCAGCATGACATGCTCCTGACTAACCGATGTGCCGACGGTACAGCGCCAGCATGCGCTCGTAGTGTTTCTCCCGCGCGGCCTCGTGCAGGTTGCCGCGGTCGGAGAAGGCGTAGCCGTGATGGGTGCCGGGCTCGATTTCCAGCCTCGACGGAAAAGGCGCGGCCGCGAGCAGGCTCTCGAACCGCGCGACCTCGGGCAGCGGCACGTAGGTGTCGTGCTCGGCGAAGGCGAAGTAGCCCTCGGCAGCAATGTCGCCCAGCATCTGGTGCGGCGAGTCGGGCTTGTCGGTGATCAGGCGCGTTCCGTAGTAGGACGCGAAGCAGGCGATCCGGTCGGCATGCGCCGCCGCGGCGGCCGTGACGAACGCGCCGCTCATGCAGTAGCCGACCAGGCCGACCTTGCCGGGCCGTGCGTCCGGCAGGCTTGCCAGCCGGTCGAGCACCGCCCCGGTATCGGCGGCCACCTTGGCGTTGGACAGCGTGCCCACCATCGCGAACATCTTCTTGAGGTTGGCCTCGGCCTCGGGATGGTTGCGGGTCGGCCCCAGCACGAATTCGCGCGTACTGCGATAGTAGAGGTTGGGCAGCAGCACGTAGTAGCCGGATTGCGAAATCCTCCGGCAGATCTCGCGCAGGCCTTCGCGGACGCCCGGGGCGTCCATCAGCATGACCACGACGGGGAGCGGTCCGCCGTCATCGGGCCGCACGGTGTAGGTGTTCAAGGCGCCATCTTGCGTGGCGATATCAAGCTCGCGTTCGATCATGGCCGGACGGTACCGGCCCCGGCTGGCATGGTCTATAACCGCGCCTCCCGCAGGAGACCGAGGAGTTGAGCGAGATGCCCGAGGCCAGTCGTGGCGCCCTGGAAGGCCTGAAAGTCATCGACCTGTCGCGCGTGCTGGGCGGCCCCTATTGCGGCCAGATGCTGGCCGACCATGGCGCCGACGTGATCAAGGTCGAGCCGCCGCAAGGCGACGAAACCCGCCTTTGGGGCCCTCCCTTCGACCAGGAAGGCATCTCGGCCTACTTCGCCGGCATCAACCGCAACAAGCGCACGATCGCGCTGGATCTCTCCAAGCCCGAGGGCCGCGCGATCCTGATGAAGCTGCTCGAGGACGCCGACGTGCTGATCGACAACTTCAAGACCGGCACGATGGAAAAGTGGGGAATCGGCTACCACGACACCCTTTCCAAGAAGTTCCCGCGCCTGATCCATGCCCGCGTCTCGGGATTCGGGGCCGACGGCCCGCTGGGCGGCTTCCCGGGCTACGACGCCATGGTGCAGGCCTCGGCCGGCCTGGTGTCGGTCAACGGCTCGCCCGAGGGCGGCGAGGTCCGCATCGGCGTGCCGGTGGTCGACCTGTCGACCGGCATGAACGCTACCATCGGCATCCTGATGGCGCTCTATGAGCGCAACCGCTCCGGCAAGGGACAGTTCGTCGACGCGACGCTCTACGACAGCGCCATCGCGCTCCATCAGCCGCATGCGCCGAACTACTTCATGGCGGGCCTCAAGCCGAAGCTGGTCGGCAACAGCCATGCCAGCCTGGTGCCCTACTCCAACTTCCCGACCAAGACCCGCAACATCGTGGTCGGCTCGGGCAACGATGGCCAGTTCCGCAAGCTCACACAAATGCTGGGCAAGCCCGAGTTGGCCGACGACCCACGCTTCAAGACCAACAAGGAGCGCGTGGCCCATCGCGCCGAGCTGGAAGCCGAACTGCGCGAGCTGCTGAAGGACCGCGACGCCAACGAATTCTCCGAAGAGCTGATGAAGGGCGGCGTGCCCTCCGCGGCCGTTCTGGAGGTTCCCGACGTGATGGAGCATCCGCACACCAAGCATCGCGGCATGGTGTGGGAGAAGGACGGCTGGCGGAATGTCGGCAACCCCGTGAAGCTCTCGCGGACGCCGCCTGAGGTCCGCAGCAAGCCCAAGAAGTTCGGCACCGACACCAAGGCCGTGCTGGCCGAGGCGGGCTACTCGGCCGCCGAGATCGACAGGATGATCGCCTCCGGCGTCGCCTTCACCGAGATCAAGAAGTAGGCCGCAGACGATGTTCCAACCTGACCTCTTGAAGGGCAAGCGCATCCTCGTCACGGGCGGCGGCACCGGCCTCGGCCGTTCGATGACACAGCGCTACCTCGAACTCGGCGCCAACGTGGTGATTTGCGGCCGCCGCGAGGACGTGCTGAAGGAGACCGCTGCCGAGCTGGCCAGGGAGACCGGCGGCGAGATCGAGACCGTGGCCTGCGACGTCCGCGTCCCCGACGCGGTCGAGGCCATGATGGACACGATCTGGGCCAAGCGCCCGCTCGATATCCTGGTCAACAATGCCGCCGGCCAGATCCTGGCCCAGACGCACAAGATGTCTCCCCGGGCGATCGACGCCGTCCTGGGCATCGTGCTGCACGGCTCGGCCTACTGCACGGTCGCGGCCGGCCGCCGCTGGATCGAGGCCGGCGAGCGCAACAAGGTGGTGATGTCGATCCTCACCGTCTCGTCGCTGACCGGCGCGCCCTTCACCGTACCTTCCGCGATGGCCAAGGCCGGCGTGCTCGCCATGACCAAGAGCCTGGCCGTGGAATGGGGCCCCAAGGGCATCCGCACCTGCGCCATCGTCCCCGGCCCCTTCCCAACCGAAGGCGCCTGGAGCCGGTTGATGCCCAAGGAACGCGGCGGCAGCGAGGAGATGATCAAGGCGATCCCGGCGCGCCGCGTCGGCGAGCATATCGAGCTTGCCAATCTCGCGGCCTTCCTGGTGAGCGACGGCGCGGCCTACATCAACGGCGATGCCGTGGTGATCGACGGCGGCAAGATGCTGCAATCGGGCGGCGGCGGCGCCAACACCTCGGCCATGCTCGACTGGAGCGACGAGCAGTGGGACGCGCTTCGGCCAAAGAAGAAATAGGTCAGCGCCGCTGTCTTGATTGTCCACCGACTTGCGTCTTACCGTCCCCGTCAGACTGGGAGGGTAGGTATTGCCTATGACTCCACCCGACTGGAGAAGGTGACGCGGCACCGTAATTCCGCGATCGGCAATCCTCGGCAGCCGCCACGACAGCAGGCGCCGTAACTCCTGAACAAGGAGGGGATGATGTCCCGAGCGAACCCCGTCCGCCGCAAGCGGGCGGGGTTCTCGTTTTCGGCGAAAGCATCGATGACCGAGACGGTCATTCGGGCTTGATATTGCCTTCGCGGATCACCTTGCCCCAGCGTTCGCGATCATTGGCGACGAGCGTAGTGACGTCCTGTGGCGGCCCGACAAGCGGTTCGGCGCCCAAGGCCGCCAGTCGCTCTGCCGTTGCCGGCGCCGCCAGCACCTTGTTGATCGCCGTGTTCAGGCGCTGCACGATGATGTCGGGCACGCCGACGGGCCCCAGCACGATGAACCATCCTTCGATCTCCGCGGCGGCGAGGTCGAATTCACGCAAGGTGGGCAGATCGGGCACCAGCGCGCTGCGCTTGGGACCGGTGACGGCAAGACCTCGGACTTCGCCGCGCTGCACGTAAGGCAGCATGACCGCGACATTGTCGAACATGGTCTGGATGCGTCCGGCGAGCAGGTCGGCGCGGACGGCGCCACTGCCGCGATAGGGAACATGAAGGATCTCGACGTTGGCCGTGCGGCGGAGCACCTCGCCGGCAAGATGCTGCGCGGTTCCCATGCCCGTCGAGGCATAGGCAATGAAGCCCGGTTTGGCGCGGGCGATGGCGAGGAACTCGGGGACGGTCTTGGCCCCGACACTGGGATGCACGACGAAGATATAGGGTGTGCGTGCCACCGTCGCGATGGGCGTGAAGTCGCGAAGCGGATCGAACGACATGTCGGGGTAGAGTTCCTTCAGCGTCGCGTGCGAGCTCGGCGCGAACAGCAGTGTGTATCCGTCGGGTGGCGCCTTCACGACCAGCTCGGAGCCGATCATGCCGCTGGCGCCGCCCTTGTTCTCGACCAGCACGGTCTGGCCGAGCTCGGTCGTCAGTCCCTGCGCCAGCACACGCGCGATGACGTCGGTCGCGCCACCCGGCGGAAACGCCACGACCAGACGGATGGCGCGGTCCGGGAAAGTCGGCGTCTGGGCCATGCTCGATGTCGCGAGGGCGACAACGCCACAGGCGAGCGCCCACGCGAGTTTCAGCATATTCATGTTCGTTTCCTCTCTCGGATATTCTTGTGAAGGGTCGCCGCGAACAGTCAGGAAACGGCGGCGACAGCCTGCAGCATGGATTGCCGGTCGCTGCCGCCGACATGCTCGGCGATGCGCCCGGTTTCGACCTCGCCCTCCAGCGAGCAGCGGAACATCACGCGCGGCTTGGTCTGGTCGAAGTCGCCGAGTGCCACGTGGCAACTGCAACGATTGTCCCACATGACGACATCGCCAATAGCCCAGCGATGCCGGTAGACGAACTCCGGCGAGGTGGCGTGCGCATTGAGCATCGCAAGCAGGCTCTGACTCTCTTCGTCGGACATGCCGAGGAAGCGGCGGATGCGCTGGTTGACGAGCAGCGACTTGCGACCGGTTTCCGGGTGCGTGCGGACGACGGGATGGACGACCGGAGGGTTGCGCCTCTTCATCTCGGCCACGACGCCGGGATCGCGCTGCTCGATGCCGCGGATCAGGGTGACGTCGTGCAGGGCCTCCAGCTCGTCGATCAGCCGGCGGATCTTCGGCGAAAGTGTCTCAAGGGCGAGATAGAGGTTCGCCCACATCGTGTCGCCGCCGACCGGCGGCTTCTCCTTGCAATGCAGGATGGCGCCCTTGGCCGGCCGCGACGTGTAGCTGAGATCGGTGTGCCAGTTGCGGCCCGAGTTGTAGGTGCCGGACTTCTTTCCGCCGATCACCTTGTTCGAGAGGACGAGAATCTCCTTGTGGTCGGGATGCAAGGTCGACGGCGCCTGGGATTCATGTCCATCCAGAGCACCGAAGCGGCGCGAAAAGGCAATCTGCTGCTCGGGCGTCAGGTCCTGTCGCGGGAAGACGAGCACGATGTGCTCCAGCCACGCGTCGTAGATCTGACGGTGCTGGGCGTCGCTCAGCGGCGTGCGCAGATCGATCCCTGAAATTTCGGCCCCGGCAGCGAATCCCAACGGCGTGACGGTGATGGCGCTCATGTCCTGGTACCCCTCCAAGCCTATTTACTAATCCTTACTTCCATCAATATACTGTTTTTTGTCAGACAAAAAGAGTGTGTGCCGTCATGGATGTCACTTCGTCGGCGGAAATTCCTCTTGGCAGGCTGGTGAAGCCGCTGTCCGAGCGCCTGGCAGAACGGATCCTGGAAGACGTCATGTCCGGCCAGCTACGGCCGGGTGAGAAACTGAAGGAAGAGCTTCTCGCGCAAACCCATGCCGTGAGCCGGGCGACCGTTCGCGAGGCGTTGATTGCGCTGGCGCGACAGGGATATGTCGTCCGCACCCCCCGCTTCGGCGCCCGGATCGCCGAGCTGTCTCGCGAGGATCTCGAAGATCTTTTCGAGCTGCGCGCCGCCCTGCTTGCCCTTGCCGCCGGCCGCTTCGCGCGACGTGCGCCCCCTCCGGATCGGCAGATGCTGGAAGCAATGGTCGCCGAGCTGGAGGCTTCGGCCATCGACGACGCGACATCGCCTCAGACCTTTGCCACCCAATCGATCCGGATCCAGGCACTGCTCACCGATCGATGCGGCAACAACCATCTTCCCGACATCTACAAGCGGCTCGCGGGCATGGGCACGTGGCAGCTCATCCGTGGCCAGGCGAGCAGCTTCCTCACCCCCGAGGGCCGGCGGGAGTCGGCAGCCGATTGGCGGCGCGTGGCCGATTGCATTGCGGTGCGCGATATCGACGGCGCCGAACGAGCAGGCCGCCGCCTGCTCGAGCATTCGGCGGCACGTGTGCGACAGCACTACGATGGGAGCGCCCGCGACGCGACGTGAAGCGGCTGACGAAGGCATCCGCAACGGCCTCCGCGCGACGCCTCATCTCCCCGGACGAATGGCAAGGTGAATCTCGACGATGCGTCCCGGGGAATGCCTCGCCCCCTTCCAGCGTCTACTTACCGATGTGAGCCACCGTCGCGATTTCGACCAGGGCGTCCGGCTTCACGAGGCCGCATTGGATGCAATAGCGTGCCGGCTTGTCGCCGGGAAAGAATTCGGCGTAGACCTCGTTGACCGCTCGATAGTTCACCCAATCGGTGATGAAGATGTGATTCATGGTCACGTCTTCCATCGTGCCGCCCGCTGTCTCGATGACCGACTTGATGGTTTCCAGCACGTGGCGGGTCTGTGCGGCCGCATCGCCGACATGCACGACGTTGTTGTCTTTGTCGAAGGCCAGCGTGCCGGACACATAGACGACGCCATCGGCAAGGGTACCGGGGGAATAAGGTGCGATAGGCTTGCCGGTCCCTCTCGGAACGACGATCGTTTTCGGCATTACGTTCCTCCTTGCGCTATGGCGCATCGACCTTCGCCACCGTCCGCTGCCCGGCCCGGATCTCGAACTCCGCCTCTTTCCTGGCGCCGTCCTTGAGAGCGACGACGACGTACTTTCCGACCGGCAAGGCGAAGTTGCCGAAGGGCGCGTAGAGCGTCGTGATCGCCTGGCGTTCGCCGTAGATGTCCTTGTCCTGCCCCTTGATTTCGATCGTGTCGATCCCCGGCGCCTCGAAGGCTGCGATGCCCGCGTCGAGCGGGAATTCGATGTCCAGGCGCTGGCCGGCCTTTATTTCGAAAGGAAAGGTCCGATCGACGCCATCCGACTTGATGTGGGCGCGATAGGCGCCGGCCGAGAGATCGAACTTCGGCTTGGCGTCGTAGGCATTCGTGACGGACGCCTCGTTCTCGACCGGCTCGGCGCCGGCGAAGATCTCGATGAAAGGATCGCGCAAGGCCGGGCCGCCCTTGGCGAACACGATCGAGCCCTGCAACCGGCCGACACCGGCCACGATCTCGACGGCTGTTGTGTCGCCCGCCACCACCTCGATATCGCGCGCAACCTTGGCGGCCCCCAAGGTCATGGTCAGGGCATACTTGCCGGCCGCGACGATGGTCGAGGTTTCGGCATCGTAGGAATTGAAGACCGTCGATCCATCCGCCTTGGACACGACCTCCCAGAACACGTCGCCCTTCTGGTTTTCGTCGGCGGTCCGCTTGGCCCGCAGTGCGAGGCGGCCGGCATTCAGGATCACGTCGAGCCGGTTCATCTTGCCGGCCTCGACCTTCACGCTGGTCCGGCGCTTCACGGAGCCGACTTCGAGGTCGACCAGATAGTCGCCGGCGGCGATTTCCGCCTCGATCAGGCTGTTGCTGGAGGTCTGGACGTACTCGGGATCGATGCCGCGCGGCGCCGGCTTGTAGAAGACCCAGGTGATGAAATCCTTGCCGACCAGCGGATCGTCGTTTTCGGCGAGCCGCACCGACCCTTCGAGGTTCCAGGCCGGCTGCGGCTCGGCCTTCGGCTGAGGCGGCGGCGCCGGTGCCGGCGGGGCCTTCTGCCGTGCCGCCTCGACCGCCTGGCCGATCGCCTTGCCAAGCTCGCCGGCGTTGCCGGCCGAGAGCGCAAGACCGCCTGTCGCCGCGGCCATGCATTCGAGCTGCTTGGCCGCTTGGCGATCCTGGATGTCGAAGCCCACCGTATGGACGACGAGCTTCACGTCGGCCTTCTTCAGTTCGGCGGCTACCGCGCAGGGATCGGCCTTGCAGGTCTCCACGCCGTCCGACACCAGGATGACGCTGGTCAACCCCTCGCTGGTCTTGAGCTGCTCGGCCGCCATCTTCACCGAGGCGGTCATCGGCGTCATGCCCTTGGGCGAAATGCCGTTCACCTGTGCCATCAGCGCGGCGGCATCGACCGGACCGACCGGCTTCAGGATCTCGATGTCGCCGCAATCGCCCTTGCGGCGATGGCCGTAGGTCACCAGACCGAGCTGGTCCTGCGGCCGCCAGTCCTTCAGCAGGGTGCGGATGGTCTCGCGGGCGGCCTCGATCTTGGTCTGGTTGGCCGCCCTGCCCCACATCGAGCCCGATGCGTCCAACACGAGGAAGACCCTGGCGCCACTATCGGGCGTCTGAGCGACGGAGGGACCTCCTCCCAAGGCCAGACCAAGACTGCCCAGGAAGGCCAAAATTGCGCTGCGAGCCATACTCCCCCGCCATGGATACAGGACTATGGACCGACCGTCGGCTGCGTACGGCCCGCGGCGATCCATGCCGTCACGAGATCATAGAACACTGCCAGCACAACGGGGCCCACGAACAGGCCGATCAGTCCACCGGCCAGCGTACCGCAGATCACCCCGGCCAGAATGACCGCCATCGGTGTCTGCAGACCGCGCGCCATCAGGATGGGCCGCAGCACATTGTCGAGCAGCAGCAGCGGCACGGTGTAGGCGGTGAACAGCGCTGCCGCCAGTGCCGGATGGTCGACCCACATCCAGATGATCACCGGAATCATCACGATGTTGGGCCCGACCTGGACGATCGCCAGCACCAGACAAACGAAGGTGATGGCACCGGCGAAGGGAACGCCGGCCACCAGCATGCCGATGCCGAGCAGCGCCGACTGCAGCAGGGCGACACCGATCACGCCCTGAGAAACGTTGCGGATGGTCGAGCCGGCAATCTCCACGAAGTGCCGCCCCCGCGCGTCGGCGATACGGCTGGCCAATCCCCCCACCGTCTCGCTGAGCTTCTCGGCATAGGCCAGAAGCACGCCCGCGACGATGATCGCGCCGGCGAACTGCAGGACCTCGAAGACCACGCCGGCGGCGATCCTGCCGACAAAGCGGCCGAGCGAGGCGATCTGGCCGACATGCGAGGACAGCAAGGTGCTGACATCTCCCGATCCGCGCAGCCAGAAATCGTAGACCCGGTCACCCACCAGGGGCCAGGCACGAACCGATTCGGGCGGCGGGGGGACGACATGCTCCCCCCGCAGCAGCATCTTGGCGTAAGCGTCCAGCGTCTCGATGGCCGAGCCGGCGAGCACGATGACGGGCGTGAGCAACAGCACGAGCAGGAGAATCGACAACAGGGTTGCGGTGACGCCGTTGCGCAAGCCTAGTCGCTGGCGCACCACCCTGAACAGCGGATAGACCGCAACCGCCAGGATGACGGCCCACATGATCAGCGGCGCTACGGGGCGCAGAAGCAGCAGGCTTGCATAAACAACGCCGGCAATCAGGGCGATGCGGACGGCAAGATCTATGGCAAAGCGCGTTACTTCCGCCTTGTCCTTTTCCGTATCGAGCATCGCCGCCTCCCCCGCCGTTCTCCTGGCGAGGTTGCTTATCGCACGGCTGGTGCCTTGGCGGTATTGACGACGCGCACGGGGTCGCCGTCGACTAGGCCGTCGGGCGGGCTTTCGATGACGCGGTCGTCGGCTGCCAGGCCGCTGCCGATCTCGACAACCTGTCCAAGGTCACGGGAAATCGTGATTGGCTTCAACACCACCTTGCTGTCGGCACCGACCGTGGCGACCCGGAGCCCCTTGCGGTCGAAGATCAGCGCACCGGCCGGAATGGTGAGCGCCTGGGGATTGGTCGGAAGCTCGATCCGGGTATTGGCAAAGGCGCCGGGCATCAGCTCGCCGCTGGTGTTGTCGACCACGACCTGCATGCGGGTCGTCCCCGTCTGGGCATCGACCGCCCGCGACGATGCCTCGACCTGCCCGCTATAGATCTTGCCGGGATACTCGGGAACCGTGATCTGAACATTGGTGTTCAGCGGCACCGCCGGCACGTAGTTCTGCGGAATGCTCACCGAGAGGCGCAGCTTCTTCACGTCCGAAATCACGAACAGCGCCAGGCCGGCGCTGGAATCGGCGTTGATCAAGGCACCGACATCGGTGTTGCGGGTCGTTACGATACCGTCGAACGGCGCCACGACGCGCTTGAAGTCCGACAGCACTTCCAGACGGTCGACCGTGGCTTGCGCCGCCTTGGTCAGCGCCTGCTTGACCGTAAGGTCGCCGGTCTTCTCGTCGACGGTCTGCCGCGACACGGCATTGCTGGTACCGAGCTGCTGCCAGCGCTGGGCGGTAACGGTCGCCAGCGCCTCGGCGGCCTTGGCGCTGGCCAGTGAGGCTTTGGCCTGCAGCAGTTGCTGGTCGAGGTCCGGCGCCTCGATCTCCGCCAGCAGCTGCCCCGCCTTCACCTGCGCTCCGATATCGACGTACCAGCCCTTCAGGAAGCCGCCGACGCGGGCATAGATCGGGGCGCGCGAATAGGCTTCGAGCCGCCCCGGCAGATCGAGGTAGTTCTTGTTGGCTTGCTGCACGGGGTTGATCAGCGAAACGGTGGGAACGGCCTGCTTGTCCGTCCACTCCTTGAGGGCCGCTTCGCTCGCCTGCCGGCTCCAGAGGCCGTCAGCCACGACCACGAGCAGCGCCAGACCGCAGATGGTCCCCGCAATTGCCAGGCCGCGCCGCGAACGCGGCCGCTGCTCGGGCGGCCGAGGTGCAGTCGACTTGTCAGGCGACATGGATCTTAGACGGCATGGGGCACTCCAGGCACGGCGTCGGCGGCCTTCGCGACCTTGCCGTGGTGACGATGAACGATGCTGAACACGACGGGCACGAACACCAGCGTCGCAATCGTAGCAAAAATGAGGCCGCCGATGACCGCCCGACCGAGCGGCGCGTTCTGCTCGCCGCCCTCGCCCAGGCCCAGCGCCATCGGCGCCATGCCGATGATCATGGCGAGCGCGGTCATCAGCACCGGGCGGAACCGCACATAGCCCGCCTCGAGGGCGGCGGCGGTCGCATCGCCGAGTTCGGCCAGCCGCTCGCGGGCGAAGGAGATCACCAGCACAGAGTTGGCCGTCGCCACGCCCATGCACATGATGGCACCGGTCAACGCCGGCACGGACAGGGTCGTATGGGTGGCGAACAGCATCCAGACGATGCCGGCCAGCGCGGCCGGCAGCGCCGTGATGATGACGAAGGGATCGCTCCAGGACTGAAAGTTGACCACGATCAGGAGGTAGATCAGCACGATGGCGCCCAGCAGGCCGAACAGCAGCCCGGAAAAGGCACTTTCCATCGTCTTGACCTGGCCCTGCAGCTTGACGGCCCGGATTTGCGGCGGTGCGTCCTTGGCAAGGTCGGCAATGATCGCGCGGATGTCGGTGGCGACCGAACCCAGGTCCCGCCCCTGCACACCGGCAAAGACCTGCACCATGCTCTGGAGGTCGTACTGCGAGACGACGGCATTGGCGGTGTCGCGCCGCACGTCGGCGATGCCGCCCAGCACCTGCAACGACGAGGCCGCCGGTGCGGCGATCGGCAGGTTGGACAGCGCCGACAGCGAGTCCAGCCGGTATTGCGGTGTCTGCATCACGATCGAGTAGGAAATGCCCGTCACGGGATTGAGCCAGTAGGTCGGCGCGACCTGGCTCGAACCTGCAAGATTGACGACCAGCGAGTTGGTGACATCCCGGGTCGTCAGCCCGACATACTGGGCGCGCGTGCGGTCGATATCGACCGCGAAGATCGGGCTGGAGCGCGACTGCTGGATGCGCGCGTCGACGACGCCGGGCACCTTGCGGATGCGGGCCAGGAGCATGTTGGCGTAGTCGAAGCCCACGGCCAGATCGGAGGTGCGGACCTGGACGTCGATCGGCGATGGCGCGCCGAAATTCAGGATCTGGCTGATGATGTCGGCCGGCAGGAACGAGAAGGTGTAGCCCGGGAACAGCTCGGGCAGCTGGCGGCGCAGCTCGCGCACATAGTCGGCGGTCGGCCCATGGTTCTCCGTGAGCTTGATCTGGATGTCGCCGTCCTGCGGGCCGATCGTGCCGGTGTTGTTGTAGGTCATGTTGATGCCGCTGACCGGCACACCGATATTGTCGACCATCGTCTGGATCTCCTGCGGCGGGATGATCCGACGGATGGCCTTCTGGATCGCGACGAAGTCGTTGGCCGCCTCCTCGACGCGGGTCCCGATGGGCCCGCGCGCATGCATGAGGATCTGGCCGGAATCGACGGCCGGAAAGAAGTTGCGGCCGAGCATCGGGGCCAGCAGGAACGAGGCCAGCACGAAGGCCATGAAGGCGCAGACGAACGGCGTGCGATGGCGCAGCGCCGCCTCGAGCAGGTCGTGATAGACGGCGCGAAAGCGCTCGAAACGCGCCTCGAAACCGCGCTGGAACAGGATCAACGGATTGCGCGTCGCCGGCTTCTCGGTGCCGTGGGCGTCGTGCGGCTTCAGCAGGTAATTGGCCATGGTCGGCACCAGGGTGCGCGACAGGATGAAGGAGCAGGTCATCGCGAACATGACGGCGAGCGCCATGGGCACGAAGAGAAAGCGCGCCACGCCTTCCAGGAAGAACATCGGCACGAAGACGATGCAGATGCAGAGCAACGACACGAAGGCCGGCGTCACGATCTGCCGGGCGCCGTCCATGATCGCCGTTTCGACATCCTTGCCCTGTTCGAGATGCCAGTTGATGTTCTCGATGGTGACGGTGGCGTCGTCGACCAGGATGCCGACGGCCAGCGCCAGCCCGCCGAGGGTCATGATGTTGAGCGTCTCGCCCGCCAGCGCCAGCAGGGCGATCGACCCCAGGATGGCCAGCGGGATCGAGGTGGCGATGATCACGGTCGAGCGCCAGCTTCCGAGGAAGAGCAGGATCATCAGGCTGGTCAGCACCGCGGCGATGACCGCCTCGACGGCGACGCCACTGATTGCGCCCTTCACGAACAACGACTGATCGCCCAGCAGCGCGATTTCGACGTTGCCCGGCAGCCCCTTCCTCATCTCCTCGACCTTCGCCTTGAGGCCATCGATGATGGCCAGCGTCGAGGCCGAGCCGTTCTTCAGGACCTGCAGCAGGACCGACCGGCCGCCATCGACATGGACGATATTGGCCTGCGGCGGGAAGCCGTCGCGCACCTGCGCCACGTCGCGCAGATAGACCATGGCGCCGTTGGCGGAGAAGACCGGCAGGTCGGCCAGCGCCTTGAAGTCGGTCGGCGCGTTGTTGAGCTGGATGGCGTATTCGTAGGAGCCGATCTTCTGGGTGCCGACCGGCGTCAACAAGTTCTGCGCGGCGAGAGCGCTGGCCACGTCGTTGGCCGACAGCCCGCGTGCCTGCATGGCGGCCGGGTCGAGATCGATCTGGATCTGCCTGAACTTGCCGCCGAAGGGGAATGGGATGGCCGCGCCAGGCACCGTCACCAGCGGCACGCGCACCGTGTTGATGGCGAGGTCGAACACCGCCTGCTCCGACATGCCCTTGCCGGACAGCGCGATCTGGATGATCGGCACCGTCGCCGCGCTGTAGTTCAGGATCAGAGGCGGCGTGATGTTGGGCGGCATCTGCTTCAGCACCGTCTGCGAGATGGCGGTGACCTGGGCATTGGCCGTGTTGATGTCGGTTCCCGGCTGGAAGAAGATCTTCACGATGCCGATGCCGGTGTAGGACGTCCCCTCGATATGCTCGATGTCGTTGACGGTCGTCGTCAGCGCGCGCTGGAAGTTCAGCATGACGCGACCCGACATCTGGTCCGGCGGCAGGCCGGTATAGCTCCAGACGACGGCGATCACCGGAATGCGGATCTCCGGGAAGATGTCGGTCGGCGTCCGCAGGGCCGACAGCGGTCCGACGATCAGGATGAGCAGCGCCAGGACGACGAACGTATAGGGGCGCTTCAGCGCGACCCGGACCAGAGCCAGCATCTCGGCGTTACTTCCACAAAAATGAGCCGCCGGCTCCCCAGCAACGGCGACCGCCTATCGGAACATGACCTTGTGATCATGTCGAGGCGAGATTGCTCCTGCCAATCGCATGGCGGTGCGCTACGCTCACAATGACGAGATTAAGACACGGGGATCGGGGGAAATGGCCGAGTACGACTATATCATCGTCGGCGCCGGCTCGGCGGGAGGCACCTTGGCGGCGCGCCTGTCCGAGACGGCAACGAACAAGATCCTGCTGCTGGAAGCGGGTGCAGCCAGCCATCCCTATGCGCGAATGCCCCTTTCGTTCGGCCTGCTGATCGACAATCCGGCGGCCAACTGGCTCTACCAGTCCGAACCGGAACCGACGACGGCCAACCGCGTCATTCCGGTGCCGCGCGGCAAGCTGCTGGGCGGTTCGAGTTCGATCAACGGCCTGGTCTGGGTCCGCGGCCAGCCGCTGGATTTCGACACCTGGGCGCAGATGGGCTGCCGCGGCTGGAGCTGGCACGACGTGGCGCCGCTTTTCACCCGCATCGAAACCTTCGTCGACGGCGACGGGTCCAACGGCCGGGGCACCCAGGGGCCGCTCAAAGTGTCGACCGTGCCCGACCAGAACCCGCTCTACGACGCGCTGTTCTCCGCGTCGAAGGCCGCCGGTTTCAAGACCAATCCGGACTACAACAGCGAGGATCAGGAAGGCGTCGTGAAGACGCAGACCTCGATCTACAAGGGCCGCCGCATGAGCGTGGCCCACTGCTACATCGAGCCGGCCATGAAGCGGCCGAATCTGCAGGTTGTCACCAACGCCCACACGCTGCGCGTCCTGCTCGAGGGCAAGCGGTGCGTCGGCGTCGAATACGAGAAGGACGGCAAGGTGGTCCAGGCGCGGGCGCGCGAGACCATCCTCTCGGGCGGCGGCGTCGCCAGCCCACAAATCCTCGAGCTCTCCGGCATCGGGCAACCCGAGCTCCTGAAGAGGCACGGCATCGAGGTCAGGCACGAGCTGCGGGCTGTCGGCGAGAATTTCCGCGACCACATAAATGCCCGCATCGTCTGGCGCCTGAAGGTGGCCAACGTCTCCTACAATCACATGGCGCGCGGCCTCGGCGCCGTGACCCAGATGATGAAGTATCTCGCGACCGGTGGTGGCTTCATGAGCCTGCCCTCGGCGCCCCTGCTCGCCTTCCTGAAGACGCGGCCCGAGCTCGCGACGCCCGACGTGCAGATGCATCTCGTTCCCTACTCGATCAAGGACCCGAAGACCCGCAAGCTGCAGGACTTCCCGTCGATGACCATCGCCTGCTACCAGCTCAGGCCCGAAAGCCTGGGATCGATCCACATCAAATCGCCCGACCCTAAGGCGCACCCGGCGATCCGCTTCAACTTCCTCGCCGATCCGATCGACCAGGCGGCGATGGTTGCGGGCTTCCGCATGATGCGCAAGATCGTGGATGCTGCGCCGATGGATGCCTATCGCGACGAGGAGTATTCGCCCGGCGTCTCGGTGGCGAGCGACGACGAAATCCTGACCTGGATCCGCAACAACTCGCAAACCGCTTATCACCCGATCGGCACCTGCCGGATGGGGCCGCAAGGGCCCGGCACCGTCGTCGACGACAAGCTCCGCGTGCATGGGCTCGACGGTCTGCGTGTGGCCGATGCCTCGATCTTCCCGACCATGCCGTCCGGCAACACCAACGCGCCCTCCATCATGGTTGGCGAGAAGATGGCCGACATCCTGAAAGCGGCCTGAAACGACTCGAAGCCACGCAGCGAAGTCACGGTCTGGTCACCACGGGCCGTGCGGTCGCGGCGTATCGTTTCTCGCATACTAGGGGAAACGTAATGGCCGTTGCCGGAAACACGTCAGTATCGACCGCCAAGCCGCCGGCGGGCAGCTTGCTGCGCCAGGTCCGCCGCTCGCTTGCGCCCTACTTCCCGCAGGCCGTGCACAATTGGCGCGAGGCCCGTTTCTACGGCCTCTATGGCGAGGTCGAGCTGCACCTCCTCGAGTTCCTCTGCGACCGAAACCGCGACGCCATCGACGTCGGTGCCAACGACGGCAGCTACGTCCACTATATGCGCCGCTACGCCCGCCGCGTGATCGCCTACGAACCGATGCCCTCGCTTGCTGCCGCCCTCAGGCGCAAGTTCCGTCATGGGGTCGTCATCGAACCGATCGCCCTGTCCGACAGCAAGGGAACCGTCCCGCTCTGCGTCCCGGTCGTCGGTGGCGTCGCCGTCACCGGCTGCTCGACCATATCGACGGAGGCCTCCGCCACCTACCCCGCTCTGCAATCGACGTCGGTGCCGATGGACCTGCTCGACAGTGTCTACAGCGGCGAAGTCGGCTTCATGAAGATCGATGTCGAAGGCCACGAACAGGCCGTTCTCGATGGCGCCGTGAAGACCATCCGTCGCTGCCTGCCGCGCATGCTGGTCGAGGTCGACGAGCGCCTGTCGGCAGGCGGCCTCGCACGCGCCAGGGCCTATTTCGACAAGCTGGGCTATCGCGGCTACTTCGTGCGCCAAGGACGGGTCGAACCCGCCGATCAGTTCTCGATCGAACGCTACCAGGATCCTGTCAATCTTCCCGATCTCGCCGCGCCGCTGCAGGCGCGCCAGCGCTTCGGCCGGTACATCTACAACTTCATTTTCCTGCCGCCAGACGAGCCTCGGACGACGCTGGACCGAATTTCGGAGCGCCTCTCTCAACTGTGAGGCCGGCCGTCGACTGGCCGCGGATGGTCGCAATGAGATGGCGACCGATCTGCGCCCAATCGAAGCAATCGGCACAGGCGGCATAGGCTTCCTGCTGCCGCCGATTGAGCTGTGGAAAATCATCGATCAGGGTCACGATGCCGTCGGCCAGCGCGCGGTGGCTGTCGAACAACCCGATGCTCTTACCGTCTTCCAGAGGCATCCCCGGCAGGGCCACGCGCATCGACAGGATGGGCAGCCGGTTGAAGGCGTAGTCGAGGCCCTTGAGCTTGAAGCCCCCCAGCAGGTCCGGCACCATCGCCAGGCGTGCGTTGGCCATGTAGGGGCCGACATCGGGCACCGGCCCGAGAAAGTCGACCGACGGGAAGCGGCGACGCAACCCGGCCAAGTAGGCGGCCTCCGCCTGGCCGACGATCTGCAGTTCCACCCCTGCTTTTGCGAGGACTCCGGCTCCGGCTTCGAGAAAGGCTTCGAGGCTCACCCGCTTCGGCGGCCAGTCGAAGCTGCCGATCGCAATGGCGCGCCGGGGGACTGAACTGTCAATCGTTCGCGCCGAAACCCTCGGCCCGCCGTAGCCCGGCGGCAGGAAGGTGACGGAGCGGCCACGGCGGTCTGCGGCAAAGCGACGGCAATCGTCCGGCGTGTTGGAGGTCAGCACGTCGGCCGCCGCGATCAGGCGCCGTTCGAGGCCGATCACTTTCAGCTGATCGATTTCCTTGATCAGGCGCTCGCGGCCGCTTGCGTCGTGGGCGATACGGCGGGCGACAGTGACCTCGTGATTGTGGGCGATGTAGACGATGCGCGGCACTCGCGCGGCCCGCCGGCGATGGCGCATCACGCGCCCGAGCGCCCATCCGGCACAAATGCTGTCGAAAACGATCGCATCCCACAGTTGAGACGACAGGCACCGTTCGAGAGCGTCCACAATCTCGGGGCCCGTCCGCGTGGCCAGGGCCGGATCGGCGCTCAACAGGCGTTTCCAGGGCGTCCACACCTCTTCGCGGCCTAGTCGCCAGGCGATTCCGCGCCGATCGACCGGCAGCCGCTTGATCTCGGGCCGGGCCAATCCCACTATTGTCAGTTGTGCACCTGCGTCGCTCGCCGCTTCGATCAGGCCCTTGGAGTAGATGAGCTGACCGTTGGTTGCCGGCTCCGGGTCGGCGAGCGTGATCCACAGGCATTGCATGCGGCGACGATGTCGTCCGGTCGCACCAGCCACCAGTGACTAAGCTGTGTCAGCTCAACCACTGGTGTCGAGTACGAGAACACACCCCTCAAAATTATCCAATGAAATAAGACTGATATTGTCTTCGTGAAGTATGCAGCCCAGACACAATCTGAACACTGGCGACTATCCATGGTAGCGACTTCAATGTCGCAGTCAGCCCAACAACCCGGGCGGCGCGAGGGGTGTGACTCGCGAAAGAGAGGAAAAAATGGCGTTGGCCGTGCAGAGGGAAGCTGCGCTCGACCCTTCCTTCGTGTGCAACCGATCGGAAAGTGTTCTCTCCGTCATCGAGAAATGCCTGGACAACGGATTGGGGCGTTGTCTGATCGTCGAAGACGATAATCGTTTGATTGGCCGCATATCGCTGGATGATATTCGTCATGCTCTGGTCGATGGCACGGCAATTATCGACTCCACCCTCGGGTGGCATCTGCGAGATGCCGGTCCGACGGATGCAGCGCGGCATCTGCGCAACGACACCGAAGACGACATCCTGAAGCCCATCCTCGACGCCCGCGGCCGACTGACCGGTGTCGTGACGGACCGGTCGATGGCCCCGGTGCAGGTTGCCAAACCGCATCTGACGCATCGCGAATTCCGATCGGTGCTCGACGCCTTCATCTCGTGCTGGATCTCGAGCAAGGGTCCCTATGTCAGCAAGTTCGAAGACGAGTTCCGCAAGTTCATCGGCGTCGAGCATGGCATTGCCGTTTCGAACGGCACCGTGGCCCTGCACCTCGCCCTGGTGGCGCTCGGTGTCGGACCGGGCGACGAAGTCATCGTGCCGGATCTTACATTCGCGGCAACCATCAACGCCGTGCTCTATTGCGGTGCCACGCCGGTAATCGTCGACGTCGATCCCACGACCTGGTGCCTGACGCGCAAGCTCGTCGAAGGCGCCTGCACGTCGCGCACCAAGGCGATCATCCCGGTGCACCTCTACGGGCGCCCGGCCGAGATCGGCCCGATCACGCGCTTCGCCAAGTCTCGCGGCATCGCCGTGATCGAGGACTGCGCCGAGGCACACGGCGCCCGCTATGCCGGTCGGCCTGTTGGTCAGTTCGGCGACATCAACTGCTTCTCGTTCTACGCCAACAAGATCGTGACGACCGGCGAAGGCGGCATGTGCTTGACCGACTCCGACGAACTCGCCAGCACCCTGCGCCTGCTGCGCGACCACGGCATGTCGCCGGACCGGTCCTACTGGCATGAGCGCGTCGGCTACAACTACCGCATCACCAATCTCCAGGCAGCGATCGGCGAATCGCAGCTCTGGCAGATCGAGACCACGCTGCGCCGCAATGCCAGTATTGCCGCGCACTATCGCGAGGCGCTGCGCGGTATCCCGGGCATTCGCTTCCCGCCCACCCTTCCCGACGAGTGCGATCCCGTCGTTTGGCTCGCCTGTGTACAGGTGCCGGCCGACAAGCGGTTGCCGATCATGCATGCCGCCTACCAGGCTGGAATCGAAATGCGGCCCTTCTTCCATCCGCTTTCGGCTCTGCCACCCTACAGCAAGTATGCCCGCGCTTGTCCCGTCAGCGATGAGCTCGCGGCAACCGGCATCAACTTGCCGACATCGAACGCCGTCGACGACCAGGTCGTCGCGCGCGTCGCCCGCGTGTTCCACGAAGTCCTTTCCTGAGATCGCCCATGCCGACTTTATCCACAGTCATCATCGGCGGCGGCCCTGGCGGCCTGGGACCGCTCGTCTGGGCCGCGCAGCAGGGATTGCTGCCGTCCTGGCTGGATCGCGGCGTCGCCGTGGTCGAGCGACAGGCGCATCTCGGTGGCACGCTGGGAAAGTTCGGCATCTATTCCGACTCGCTCGGCGGCTCGTATCTCGAATGCCTCGACTGGCCTGACCTGCCCGATGCGCTGCGCCGCCTGCGCGACGATCCGGTCACCCACGAAATGGCGACCTATCGCGACAGCTTCCCGCCGCTCACACTCGTCGATCTCTTCATGCGCCGGATCGGCTCGGCGCTGGCGTCGATGTTCAACGGCCGGTCCTCGCTCTATCTCTCGACCGAGGCGCGCGCGGTGCGGTACTGCGAAGACGGCAGCGTGGCCGTGGACGTCGCTCGCGACGACGGCAACAGCCTCACCCTCTCGGCGCAATCGGCTGTCGTAGCGCTGGGCGGACGGCAGCACTGGCCGCAGATGGCACTCGCGCCGGAATTGCCCCTGAAGCTCAACCGGCCGCGGCATGTCATGCCTTCGGACCGGCTGCTCACGACGGACGGGCTGAAGCAGGCAAACATGCTGATCGCCGGCGCCGGCAACAGGCGTATCCTGATTCTCGGCGGGTCGCACAGCGCCTACGCCGTCGCCGGCGCGCTGCTCGAGCTGCCAGCCGCCGCAAATCTGGCGCCGGGCCAGATCGTCATCCTGCAACGCCGTGAACCGCGCATCTTCTATCCCGATCACAATGCCGCCAGGGAAGACAGGTACGAGGTCGATATCGGCGACATCTGCCCACGCACCCAGCGCGTCAACCGCATGGGCGGCCTTCGCGGCTACGGCCGCGAGATGTGGCGCCGGATCACTGCCCGGCCGGGAATCCTGTCCGAACCACGGGTCGTCCGCCGGCCGCTGCTCAACCTGTCGACCGCCGAATTACAGGTCGAGATTCGCACCGCCGCCCTGGTCGTGCCCTGCTTCGGCTATCGCTCGGCGACCCTGCCGATCCTCGACAAGGATGGTACGGCGTTCAGGCTCAATGCCGAAATCGGCGGCGTCGCCGTCGGTGACGATTGCCGCCTGCTCACCGTCGACGGCCGGAGCCTTCCCAACCTGTTCGGCATCGGTCTCGGCACGGGTTACAAACTGCCTGCCGGCATGGGCGGCGAACCGAATTTCGACGGTCAGGCCAACAGCCTCTGGCTCTACCAGAACGACATCGGTGCGGTGATCTATCGGGCCATCGACGGCCTGACGGGCGACCTAGCCACCAAGCCGTCGCCTGACCTCGTCGGGGATCGGCACCGATTTCAAGGAGCGGGCGTCGCCGTCCTTGCGGGCCCAGATGCGCGTCTCTGAGCCCTCGGCGGCAACCTCGCCGGCGGCGTCGCGAAAGATGTGGCTGATCGAGAAGGAACTGCCGCCGAAACGCGCAACTTGGCTCTCGATCGTCAGCTTCTCTCCGTGCTGCGAGGGTCGGCGGAAGGAGCACTCCGCCCGCACCAGGGGTGTGCCCTCCTTCCATTGACCACTGCTGACGTCGTCGCGCTTCAGGCCGGCGGCGAGAAACAGGCGGTAGGTCGCCTGATCGCACCAGCGGAAGTAGGACGGATAGTAGACGATGCCGGCGGGGTCGCAGTCGCCCCATTCGACCGTGATCTCGTATCGGCTGCTGAACGCCATCTCGTCAGACCTCCACTGGCTTGCCACTGATCAGCGCCGTGCCGGTCATCGCCGCCACCAGCTTGCCGTCGGCACGCACGACGTCGATGCGATAGTTCGAGGTCTTGCTCGAGCGCGAAATCTCGACGGCGGTCGCCGTCAGGACGTCGCCGCCGCGAGCTGCCGCGCTATAGATCATGTGAGCGTCAATGCTGCCCGAGACGACGCCCTGCGAGTTGCAGGCGTAGCCGAACGCCGCATCAGCCAGGGTGAATGTGAGGCCGCCATGGCCGACGCCGTTGAAGTTCAGGTGCCGCTCCTCGACGGTGACGCGTGTCACCGCCCGGCCCAGCGAGGCCTCGACCAGCTCAATGCCAAGGCCGCGCGCAAAGGTGTCGCGCCGGGCGAGTGCCGAAACGTCGATCACTCGGCGGCCTGGCGAAGCGGCGGGCTGGCCGACGCGATGGCCGCCAGGGTCTTGGAAAGGGTCTCGCCCTCGGGATCGGCAAGCGCCGCAACGCGGGCATTGGCCACGGCGTCGACGGCGACCCGTGGCGCCAGCCGGCCGGCCAGCGCCGGTGCAATCACCTCGTCGGCGATGCGCCGGTAATTGCCGAGCCCGCGCTTGTAGGTATCGCCGTAGCCCTTGATGAGCCGCGCCAGCTCGGCGATCTCACGTGCCAGATCCAGGTTCAGCCGCGACGCAGCGCGGATCTGCTCCAGCCAGCGTTCGATTTCGGCCTGCTCTTCGACATAGCGGAAGGAATGCGGCCGCCACCAGCGCAGGCCCGCCACCAGCCGCAACCGCACAAAGCCCAGGATGGTCGTGGTCCGGACATGCATGGAGAAGTAGGTCTTGCCCAGCCGGCCGGTGCGTTCGCCCCAGGCCAGCAGGCGGCGCGCCAGCCCCGGCGGCAGAACCGCGGCGATTTCCTCGATGCCCGGCTTGAAATGCTCGGTGATGACCAGCGGCTCATGGTCCTTCGCTCGTACCTCGGCGCGGACCCGCATCACGCGTTCGGCCGAGGTCTTGGCCTGCGCCACGCGGATCACATCCTCGAAGGACATGCGCACGGCGAGATGGCGGGCCACCTCGCGCAACAGATCGCCCGCACCCGGCATCTGGCCCGACGCCTGTCCAACGGCCTGGATCGCGTCCAGGCGGTCGAGATAGAGCACGGCATAGCGGCGGTCCTGGTAGGACGCGAGCCGCCGAATCCCCTCCTCGACGATATCGAGGGCAGCAGCCGGAAAGGCGCGGCGCGCCCGCTCGATCAGATCCTCCACGCCTTGGGCGGCCGACTGGCGCTTGCGATGCTCGCGCACGGCCTGCTCGAGCTCACCGCGGGCATGGCCGCGCCCGAAGGCGAAAGCCGCGAGGTTGGTGTCGATCGACTTGCCGGCATGCCGGATCGCCGCCTCGAAGGCGCCGTCGGAGATCGGCAGCTTGCCCGATCCGGCCAGCGCGCCCAGCAGCACGGCATTGATCACACCTCCCGACTCCTCGGCGGCCTGGTCCATGTCGAACAGGATCTGCTGCTTGCTGCGCTCCTTCACGGCGCGCAGCAGGCGACCGACATCGAAGCTGCCGTCGCCCATGGCCATGCGTTCGCCGATCGCCAGCACGCGATGGGTCGAGGCGATCAGGGTCGTACGGTCGGGCGTCACGAACCCGTTGAAGATCATGCGGCCGGCCTCGAGCAGCTCCGTCGCCAGCGCCACGTCGACCTCGCCGATCGCCGGATTGAGCGCCAGCACCGAGGCCGCCACACCCGGCTTGGGCATCACTTCGAGATAGTAGGTCGTAGCGCCGGTCCGTTGGGCGACACCAGGAATCTGGGTCGTCTGCACGCCCAGCCCCTGCGCCTGCGCGGCCGACACGATCCAGTCGCACAGCACACCGCCGCCGTCCCCGCCCAGCGCGCCGATCAGGATGGTGACGGGCTCAGCCACGCGCCATCGCTCCGATCACGGCCGATCGCAGGCGCCACATCAGGCGGTCCCACCAGGTGGCGTTCTGGACGATTTCGGCCTTGTAGAAGGACGGGCAGAGCACGGCGGCATCGGCGACCTCACCGCACAGGCCGCAGCCGACACAGCCGTTGTTCACGTGCGCCACCGGATCGCTGCGCAGCGGATCGGGGCTGGGCTTCACGACCAGCGATGGGCAGCCCGAAAGCCGGATGCAGGAATGGTCGCCGGTGCAGACCTCGTCGTCGACGCCGTAGCGCGTCCGCACGACCCGTTCGCCGCGTTTGAGCTGGGCGGCGATCTGCGGCCGGATGCGGCGCTGGCGGGCGAGCTGGCACTCGCCATCGGCGACGATGACCTTCAGTCCCTTGTCGTCGGTGCTCATGGCCTCGCGCAAGGTCTTGAGCATGGTGCCGACATTGTAGGTGCGGATGGTCCGCAGCCAGCCGACGCCCATCGCCTTCAGGGTCGCGGCAATGTCCGACGTCGTCTCGCCGTCGCGGCGATTGCCCGAGGTGTTGGGAATGAACTGCGCGCCGGTCGCCGAAGTGTAGCCGTTCTGCATGATGACCAGCACCCGGTCACCGCGATTGAACATCGAGGAGGCGACCCCGCTCAGCAGGCCGTTGTGCCAGAAGCCGCCGTCACCCATTACCGAGATGGTGCGCTTCTGCATCACCGGCGCCACCGCGCCGGCGGCGGCCAGCGACATGCCGAAGCCCAGGATCGAGTTGCCGAGATTGAACGGCGCCAAGGTCGCAAAGGAATGGCAGCCGATGTCGCTCGAGATATGGACCTTGCCGACTTCGCGCTCGAGCAGCTTGATGGCCGAGAAGACCGGACGCTCAGGGCAGCCGACACAGAAGCCCGGCGGCCTGAGCGGCAGCGGTCCGCCCAGCAGGCGCTGCGCTTCGGCGCGACCGGCGCGGGCGGCCTCGAAGCGCTGGCGGGGGCCGTCGAGGTCGATGTCGTTGGCCGATTGCGCGAAGAATTTCAGCAGCCCGTCGGTCACCACCTCGGCGGTGTATTCGCCGGCCATCGGCAGGACATCCTTGCCGTAGATCCGGGTATCGATGTCGCGCTTGCGCAGGAGCGCATGGATGGCCTGCTCTAGGTAGTCGGGCGCCCCTTCCTCGACGATCAGGACGGCGCGCTTGCCCTTGCAGAAGTCGGCGATCTGGTCCGGCACCAGCGGATGGGTGACATTCAGCACCAAGGTCGGGATCTTGTTCTCGAGCTCCAGGCGGTCGAGCCCGCGCACCAGGACATTGGTGATGCCGCCCTGGACGATGATGCCGAGGTCGGACCGCTCGCCCGCCAGGAATTCGTTCAGACCGTGCTCGACGATGAAACGCTCGGCGGCCGGCTGCCGCACCTCGACCTTGATCTTCTCGTGCACATAGGTCGACGGCGGATGGGAGATGCGGTCGTAATTGTGCAGCGCAGGATTGGCGAGACGCTGGTTGCGCGAAATGGCCGGCGGCTTGTTGTCCTTGGCGACGAACTCGCCCGTGACATGGCAGGCGCGGATGCGCAGCTCCATCATCACCGGCGTATTGGTGGCTTCCGACAGCTCGAAAGCCTTCTCGGTGCAGCGCACGATCGAGGGCAGGTTGGGCCGCGGATCCATCAGCCAGAGCGACGACTTCAGGGCGTAGGCATGGGCCCGTTCCTGGATGATCGACGCTCCCTCGCCGTAATCCTCGCCGACCACGATCAGCGCCCCGCCGATCACCCCAGGCGAAGCGAGATTGGACAGTGCATCGGCGGCCACGTTGGTGCCGACGATCGACTTCCAGGTGACGCAGCCACGGATCGGATAGTTGATCGAGGCGCCGAGCAGCGCCGCGGCCGAGGATTCGTTGGTGCAGGTCTCGAGGTGAACGCCGAGCTCGTCAAGCAGGTCTTGCGATTCGACCAGGACGTCGACCAGATGCGAGACGGGCGCCCCCTGATAGCCGCCGACATAGGCCACGCCCGACTGCAGGATTGCCTTGGTGACGGCAAGGATCCCCTCACCCCGGAAGACCTCACCCTCCCCCAGGCGCAGGGCCCGCACTTCCTCGGTAAAGGAGCGCTCCGGATTGGTGCGCTGGGCGACGGGAAGCTGGGCGGCCGGCTGGTCGAGCATGGAACGAGTATAGGCACTAACGGCGTGAGCGACGATCCCGTTTGGGATGGGCCCGTTGAGGATGAGCCTGTCCAGGGCCAGCACGCTTGGAGTCGCGAATGCCCGCAGTCCGGGCCTTGGCCAGCAGCTCGCGAAAAGGGACCAGCAGGCGCTCCCGCACTGCAGCATCGCCCTCCAGCACCTGCAGCGCCAGCGCCACGGCCTCCAGGGTCGACACCGCATCGGGCCGCGCCTCGCGGCGCAGGTCGCCATAGAGCGATGGTCCATCGGGCACGACGACGAACCGGCGCAGCTTGGTTAGCCAGGCGTTGCGCCACCACAACGCCTTGGCCTGTGCCCAATTGCCGTCGAGCGCGATCAGGCCCTTCAGTCCCCGCAGGCCTGCCGCCTGATCGGCCAAGGGCTCTCCCTTACGGTCCACCGCGACCACGGGCGCCGGCCCCTGCTTTCCACCTTTGACCTGGGTTGAGCCGAGATAGAGCACGCCCCAGTCCTTCGCCTCCGCTGCGTCGCCGACGGCATGCGCGAGGTTGCGCCAGGACAGGCCGATCACGACCCTGGCGTCGGCCAGGGTCGTGGCGATCAGCTTGGCCGTGCCCAGCACGCGATCCTGCTCCTGCGGATGCTGCAGGATGAGGACCTTCACTTTGTTGTCCACCGGATCGGACATGGCCGAGATATAGCCTCCCCGCTACGCTTACGCGATGTCCGTCGCCGTTCTCGTTTTCGACAGTGTCACCAAGCTGCCGCCCGAAGCGAACGGCGCCGTCGTCATCGGCGGCAGCCACGGCGCCGTCTATGCCGCCCATCTGTCCGCGCGGTCCGGCTGCCGGGCCGCCATTCATCACGACGCCGGGATCGGCCGGAACGAAGCCGGCGTCGGCGGTCTCGCCTACGCCGACAAGCTCGGTATGGCGATGGCCGCCGTCGCCACGGCCAGTGCACGGATCGGCGATGGCGCAGACTTGCAGGCCCGTGGCCTCATCAGT
Source organism: Alphaproteobacteria bacterium 65-37 (assembly GCA_001897995.1). Taxonomy (GTDB): domain Bacteria; phylum Pseudomonadota; class Alphaproteobacteria; order Reyranellales; family Reyranellaceae; genus Reyranella. The sequence goes on from MKRV01000293.1 coordinate 26,432, forward strand.
CGCGCCAACGGTCTTGCTGCAGCGTGCGGCGTCGTACCGGGCATGTCCGCTCGCGAGGCGGCGGAACTGCTGAAGCAAGCCCCCTGGCCACACACGCTGCCGCCGGCCAAAGGCGAGAGCCGGCACTTGGCCGAGGGCGTGGTCTGCGCCGATTCGGCCAGCCTGCTGATTCCCGAGGATCGCGGCCGCATCGTCGCCACCGGCAGCCACGGCGCTTTGAATGCCGCAGCGGCGACGGCACCCTTCCAGCCCCTGCTGCTGATGTTCAACGATGCGGGCTTTGGCGCCGACCGCGGTGGCGTACTGGCGTTGCCCGAACTGGAGAGGCACGGAATCGCTGCTCTGGCGGTCGCGGCGCAGTCGGCGTGCATCGGCGACGGGCGATCAACTTTGCAGGACGGAATAATCTCCGATGCCAATCCGTCGGCATACCGGTTAGGCGCCCTTGTAGGTGGCTCTGCGCTTGCACTGGCGCGCGCCGTGGCGGAAAAACGTGGAAGCGCGAGCTGATTGCGGGAGATGCTTCGGGAATGGCCGTCGTCAATGTGAAGTCCGAGATCGCGGGCAATGTCTGGAAGATTCAGCTCAAGGCCGGCGATCGGGTCGATGTCGACGGGGAGATCATGATCCTCGAGTCGATGAAGATGGAAATACCGGTGCTGTCCCCCAAGGCGGGCGTCATCAAGGAAATCAGGGTCAACGAAGGTGAGGCGATCGGCGAAGGCCAGCTCGTTGCCGTGATCGATGCGTAGCAGCACCGTCGCCGTCGAACTGGCGCGGCTCTGGGCGCCCGACAATCTCCGCCGCTCGGCCCCGGGCATCGCCCTCTGCGCCGCCATCGCCGCGGTCGCCTTCTACCTCGACACCCACAGTCTGCTGCGCTTCGGCGTCGTCTGGGTGCCGCCGCTGATCCTCACCCTGGTGATCGGCATGGCGCTGCAACCGCTATCGGCCAAGGCCGTGCTGAAACCCGGGCTGGAATTCTCCGGCCGTACCCTGCTGCGCGTCGGCGTCGCCCTGTACGGCGCCAGATTGACCCTGGGCCAGCTCGTGGACAGCGGCGCGCTGCCGGTGGTGATCGCCATTGCCGCGGTCGGCTGCACGATCGTCTTCGGCGCCTGGGCGGCGCGCTTCTTCGGTCTCAGCCGCGATTTCGGTCTGCTCACCGGCTGTGCCACCGGCGTCTGCGGGGCGGCCGCTGCAATGGCCGCCTCGGCCGTGCTGCCCAAGCACGAAAACTCCGACCGCGACCTCGCCTTCACGGTGATGGGCGTGAACTTCCTCAGCACCGTGGTGATGGTGATCTACCCCGCCCTGCACGACGTGCTGCGCTTCTCGTTGTTCGAGATGGGCGTTTTCCTGGGCGGCGCCATCCACGACGTGGCTCAGGTCGCCGGCGCCGGCCAGACGATGGGGCCGCAGGTCCTGAGCGACTCCATCATCACCAAGCTCCTGCGCGTGGCGGCTCTCCTGCCGGCCATCGCCGGCATCGCCTGGTGGGTGGCCAAGAGCGGCGGCCCACAAAGCACCGCCCGGCCGACGCCGCCGGTCTTCCTGTTCGGCTTCCTGGCGCTGGTCATCCTCAACTCGCTCGGCGTAGTGCCGCCCGAGGTGCGCGATGCAATCGGCGTGATCTCCTCGTTCCTGATCATCACCGCCATCGCCGCGCTCGGCATGAAAACGTCGCTGCTGGCGCTGGCCCGCATCGGCATCGCCCCTGTGATGCTGCTGATCACTGAGACGATCTTCATCGGCCTGCTGGTGGTCAGCCTGATCTACGGCCTGCGCACCTTCGGCCTTTGAGGACGGGCGACCTTCGGTTACGCCAAACCGTGAAAGCGTAGGCAAGCCGCCAACGCTCCCGGTGACTCGTAGCGGTGCCCCAGCAAGCCTGCCTGCTCCGCACCGGCTACATTGACCGGAAGATCGTCGACAAACAGCGTTTCCTGCGGCGCAGCGCCCAGCATCGAGAGGCACTGTCGAAAGCATTCGGCTTGCGGCTTTGACGCTTTGAAAGCTGCGGATGCGTAAATATCGGCGCCGAAGAGCGACCGCAGCTCGGGAAACAAGAAGTCGATATTCTCCGCCACGAGCGTGCTGTTGTTTGTGAGGACGGCGACACGGGCGGTACGGCGAAGCCGATCGACCAGCTCCAGGACATCGATGTTCGGGGTCATCGACGCTTTGCGGGCATCGAGCCATTCCTGAAGCGACGGAACGTAGCCAATTCTCTCGCCATGGCCGCTCAGGTAGGTCTCAGTATCTATCGCTCCCGCATCGGCGAGGCCCTCGAAGCCCGATCGCCAAATGGCGTCGTGGACCCTCCCGGGAGTCGTGCGTGCAAGCCCCGCGAGATGGGCGGCACGAGCCTGCACATCGTACCGGCACAGCACGTCATCCATGTCGAACAGGACAAAGCGAGGTATGGGCATGGCTCAGACGACTATTGCCGGGTCGCAGCCATCTCAGTCAACCCCGACGCCACAGACAGGAGATCCGAGCCGCCGGCCAGCCGCGCCGACGGCGCTGCCCGCCCGATCGCAGCGCGCACGGCCGGCACGCGGCTCGACCCGCCGGTGAGGAAGATCGTATCGATGTCAGCTGGCCCAAGCCCCGCCGCGGCGATGCAGTCGCGGGCTGTCTCGTAGAGCCGTTCGATCCGGGCAGCGATTGCACGATCGAAATCGGCGCGTGTCGGCGAGACCGTGAGGCCCGCTTCGATGAAGGCCAGAGGCATGACCGTGCACGCCTCGGCACTCAGCGCGATCTTGGCGTCTTCTACCGCAAACGCCAGCCGATGGCCGAGCCGCTCACGCACGACTGTCAGCAGGCGCTCCACCTTTTCGGGCTCGCAGGCCAGTGCCACCAGTTCGCCGAGTTCGCGCTCGTTCCTGTAGGTGTAAGCGAAGTTGATGGTCGGCCAGGCGGCGAGCTCATGATAGAGCGCGTTGGGCATCGGCAGGCCCTTCTTGACGAGTTGCGTGCCGAGCCCCAGGAGCGGCATCACCGCCGCAAGGTTGAGCGCGGTGTCGAAGTCGGTGCCGCCCACGCGAAGGCCTGCCGTTGCCAGGACGTCCCGACCGCGGTCGGCGCGCCCGCGATGCTGCGGGCCGACCCGTATGACGGAAAAGTCGCTGGTGCCGCCGCCGATATCGGCAATGAGCGCCAGCTCTTCGGCCTGAACCGTCCGTTCGTAGTGATGGGCTGCGGCGATCGGCTCGTACACGAACGTGATGTCGCGAAATCCCACCCGCCGAGCGACGCTCTCGAGCACCTCCTGCGCCCGAGCATCCGCCCGGTCATCGTCGTCGACGAAGCGCACGGGCCGGCCATGCACGACGGCCGTTATCTCCTGACCGGCGAAGGCTTCGGCTTTCTGTTTCAGGTGCCCGACAAAAGTCTCGACGACCTTCGTGAGGGGAACCTTGCGTCCCGCCAGGACGGTCTCCTCCTCGATCAAAGGCGAGCCCAGGATCGACTTGAGCGCCCGCATCAGCCGGCCCTCGGTCTGCTCGACATAGGCGGTAATGGCCGCGTCGCCGAACAGCACTCGCCCCCTGGATTCGTAGTCGAAGAACACCGCGCTCGGCATCAGGGTGCTGTCGGCTTCGACGGGCACGAGCGTCGCCGCCTTGTCGTGCGCGACGCCGATCGCCGAGTTCGACGTCCCGAAATCCAATCCGCAAGCGATCATCTATGTCCCCATACCAATACGAAGGGGATCTCATCTATTGCGAGACGCCGCGAGTTGCCAGTCTATTTCTTTTGGCCTAAACTAGCCTTGATAAAGGGATGTCCGAGACCTCGGCCGTCCCTTTTTTTGTTGCTGCAGGACAAGTGTCAGGCTCGCGCAGTCGGGCGTGACGAGACGGCACTCCACCACCGCGTCAGATTGGCGTGATCCTCCGGGATCACGAGCTTGAGCGCACCGCGTGCCGTGAGCAGCGCTACCTGAGCGGTGATGTCGGCGATGTTGTAGCGGTCGATACCGATGAACTCGCGGCCGGCGAGTTCGCGATCGAGCCACGCCATGCGTTCGACCAGCACCTTGCGCCGCTGCTCGCCCCACGCCGCGATCTGGGTGCGCCTGCCCACCCAGAACGGGTTGGTGTGCACGAAGACGTCGATGGTCGGCAACAGCAGTTCGAGCTCCATGCGGCGGTTCCACATCTCGACCTGCGCCCGCTCCAGCGAGGAGCGGCCGAACAGCGGAGGCTCGGGGATCATCTCCTCGAAGTAGCGGCAGATCGCAACCGACTCGGAAATGAGCGTGCCGTCGTCCAGCTCGAGCACCGGCAAAGTGCCGAGGGGGTTCTTGGCCAGGAAGGCCGGCTGCTTGTGGGCAGCCGAGTCCATATCGAATTCCTCGATCGGCAGCGAGACCTTCTTTTCGGCGAGGAAGATGCGGACGCGGCGCGGATTGACGCCGTTCTTGAGGCTGTAGAGTTTCATTGTGCGCTCAGGTTCCCGGCTTGGTACCGGTCGCCTTCACGACCTCACCCCAGGTGTCGATTTCCTTCTTGATGAAGCCGGCGAACTGGATCGGCGTGCCGGGCGCCGGAATGGCGGCGCGCTGCTCGATCTGGCGGATCACCGCATCGTCGTTCAGCAGGGTCGTCACATCCCTGTTCACGCGGGCGACGATCTCGAGCGGCGTACGGGCCGGCGCCGCGAGGCCCGACCAACCCGCGGCATCGAAGCCCGGCAGAGTCTTGGCGATCGGCGGGATGTTGTCGAGCGGCGCCGGCGCTGTCCGGGCCGTCGTCACCGCCAACGCCTTGATGCGGCCATCGCGGATGGCGTTCAGCGCCGAAGCCGTGCTGTCCATCATCAGCTTCACGTGGCCGCCCAGCAGATCGGACATGGCCGGTCCGCTGCCCTTGTAGGGGATATGCACGATGTCGACCCCGGCCTTGAGCTTGAACAGCTCCATGCTGAGATGCTGCGAGGTGCCGGGTCCTGCAGAGGCATAGGAAAGCTTGCCTGGTTCCTTCTTGGCGAGCTCGATCAATTCGCCGAGCGTGTTCACGGGCAACGTGGGATGGCCTACGATCACCAGTGGCACCAGGAAGATGTTGGAGATCGGCAGGAAGTCGACCAGCGGCTTGTAGGGCAGATCGGGATAGAGGCTGGGATTGACGCCGAAGGTGCCGCTCGACACGACCATCAACGTGTAGCCGTCCGGCGCGGCGGCCTTGCCGGCCTCCGTCGCGGGAATGCCGCTGCCACCGCCCTTGTTCTCGACGACGACCTGCTGCTTCCACATGTCGGTGAGCTTTTCCGCCATCAGGCGCGCGAAAATGTCGGCGGCCTGACCCGGTGGAAACGGCACGATGAACCTCACGGGCTTTGCCGGCCAGGGCGACTGCGCCAGCGCCGGCGCGGCCAACGCGGCCCCCGCCAGTCCCGCTGCTCCTGCCACCCCTGCCAGCGCCAACGCTCGACGGCGCGTCGGATTAGTCCGCATCCAAGATCTCCAGTGTCGTTTCGGGTGACAGGCTAGCACAGGGACCGGAAAATGACCGCATGACGAGCCTCATAGATATCGCCTCGCCACGCGATGCGACCGACCTCGAAGCGGTCGGTGGATTGTTTCGCGAATACGCCGCCTCCTTAGGGTTCTCGCTCGACTACCAGAACTTCGACGAAGAGCTCGCGGGCCTGCCCGGCAAGTACGGTCCCCCTGGCGGTGCGCTCCTGCTGGCCCGGGTCGACGGCGCCGCCGCGGGCGCCGTGGCCTTGCGCGAACTCGAGCCGGGCATCGCCGAAATGAAGCGCCTCTATGTCAGGCCGGCCTTCCGCGACCGGCGGACCGACAAGGGCCTCTCGATCGGCCGGACGCTCGCCGCCGGCATCGTCGAGGCCGCCCGCACGCTCGGCCATCGCCGTCTCAGACTCGACACAATCAGCGACAAAATGGGGGCTGCGGTGAAGCTCTATCGCTCGATGGGTTTCATCGAGATCGCACCCTACTACCCGAGCCCGATGCCGGGTACTGTCTACATGGAGCTGGTGCTGTGACCGATCGCTACTACGAGGACTTCAAGGTCGGTGATCGCTTCACCAGCGGCGGTCTCACCATTACCGAAGCGGCGATCATCGACTTCGCACGGCAATGGGATCCGCAGCCGTTTCATATCGATATCGAATTTGCCCGCAAGTGGGCCTATGGCGGGTTGATCGCTTCGGGCATGCACACGATGGCAGCGACCCTGCGCCTCTGGCTCGACCTCGGCGTCTTCCGCGCCTGCAGCCTGGGCTCGCCCGGCATCGGCGAAGCGCAGTTTGCCCGTCCCGTCCGGCCCGGCGACACCTTGCGGGTGGTGACCGATATCGTCGAGCTGCGCCTCTCCGCTTCCAAGCCCGATCGCGGCATCGCCCGCGTGCGCCAGGTCACCATCAATCAGCAAGGCGAGGCGGTGCTGGAGCAGGAAACGACGGTGTTCCTGAAGCGCCGGCCGGCACTTGCCGCCGGTGTGGCGCTGCGCTCGTAGCGCCGAAGCACTTCTCTACTTGGCACCTAGCGCCAGGCGAAGACCGGCTGCTCGTAGTGGTCGACGCGCGTGTCACGCCCGGCCAGCGCAACTTCGCGGAACTGGAAGAGCATCGCCGCTGTCGGCGCGTTCACTGTCGACACGGAAAGCGGCAGGCGGATGATGGGCCGATCGGATTCTTCGATCGCCACGATCTCGGGCGAGCCGTCCCGGAACAGCTCGCCACAGCCGATCCGGTAGGCATGCGCCACCTCGGCGGGATTGGGCAGGATGACCGCGCCCGGCACCCACACGACCACCGGCGTGATCAGATAGCCCGATCGCGTCGGATAGTCGTCGAGCGCGCCCAGGACATCGTCGGTCGACGCCAGGATGCCGAGCTCCTCGTGCAGCTCGCGCAACGCCGTCTGCTCGATCGTTTCACCAGGATCGACCCGGCCGCCAGGCAGCGCGAACTGCCCGCCATGTGCACGCAGCTTGGCCGTGCGCCGTGTCAGCAGGAACGCCGCCTCGCCCGGCTCATCAGCCTCGACGACGACCACGGCCACGGCCGCACGCTTCAGCCCGCCGGAATCGGTGTGGCGACGGAGATCGAAACGGCCAAGATGCAAGGTGATCTCGTCGCGCAGCCCCTGATCGAAACGAAACGATTTCACGCTCCCTCCGGCCTCCTGAATGTCCAGACGACGGCCGGCGGCACGTTGCGCCAGATCCTGCGGCCGGGTGTGGCGACGAGCTGCAGCCTGTCGCGCAAGGCGCGCGGCACCGGCGGATTGGGACCGTAGGTGAACTGGACCAGCGCCGCACCGCGCGGCAGCGCTTCGAATATGCCGTGGACGATGCCGTTCACGACCTCAGCCGGCAGCGACAGCAATGGCAGGCTGGAGACGATGGCAGCCGGTGCCGAAAGCCCCTCTTCCCGCAGCAGACGCGGCAGATGGATGGCATCACCCTCGACGATGCGGGGCCCCACGAAATGGCGGCGCAGGAAGGCGACCAACTCGGGTTCGCGTTCGACCACGGCGAGCCGGTTCGTCGGAATGCCAGCCGCGAGCAGCGCCCGCGTCACCGGACCGGTACCGGCCCCCAGTTCCACGACTGTCCCGGCATGCCCATCGATCGCCGCCAGGGTCGCCCGGGCGATCGCCTCCCCGAGCAATCGACCACTCGGCACGACCGAGCCGATGGCGAACGGCCGACGCAGCCAGCGCTTCAGGAACAAGACCGTGCCTGCGCGCGAGCCAGCGGATCCGGGGGACTCGGTCGGGGGCATGGGCAAACGCTAACAGACGCTTTGGGCGAGTCGACTGGGAAAAGCCGTCACGCCCTACTGTGCGGCTTGCAGAGCGGGTGCGGGCCCCTGCGCCGGGGCGGCCGGGGCCGCCTCGAACACAGTCCGCGCATGCCGCATCTGCTCCAGCGCGTTCACGACAGAGACGTAGACCGCCGCAGCGAAGGGCAGCGACTGCACGACCATGAACACAGCCCACAGCCGCGCCTCGGGGTTGATCACGCCATTGGTGGTCCACAGCACGATCGCGGCCAGCCACAGCAGCACGGTCAGCACTGCCTCGCCCCGCGCCATGCCGAGCGCCATGCCGAGCGTGGGACGCTCATCCATCTTGGGGGTGCGCATGAAGGGCAGCCGGCTGGTCGCCAGGCCATAGATCACCGCGCGCCCCACCGTATAGGTGAGCGCCAGCCCGGCCAGCGACGCGCCGATGCTCTGTCGGAAGGTGCAACGGACACGGTCGAAATAGAGACCGAACGAGTAGAGCAGCTTGAAGACGAAGATGCCGATCGTCGGGGCGATGAACTCGGCCGGCGGCAGGCCGACCGGCTTGATGCCGAACAGTGGCGGCAGCACGACGGCCAGCACCCAGGCAAGCCCCGCCCAGGTGAAGATCAGGTTCAGCGCATCGGCGAACCAGGGCAGCCAGCCGGCGACGAAGTGGTACTTCTGCCAGAAGGTGAGCTTGGTCTGGTTGCTCAGCATCTTGCCGGCATGCGCCTTCATGATCTGCATGGCGCCATAGGCCCAGCGGAAGCGCTGTTTTTTGTAGCCGGCGAAATGGTCGGGCGTCAGGCCGTGTCCGAAACGCTCGCGGCTGTACATCGCGCCGTAGCCTTTCTCCATCAGGCGCAGGCCGAGCTCGGTGTCCTCGGTGATGCACCAGGTCGCCCAGCCGTCCATCTCCTCCATGCAGGAGCGGCGCACCAAGGTCATGGTGCCATGCTGGATGATGGCGTCGTACTCGTTGCGCAGGCACATGCCGATGTCGAAGAAGCCGGCATACTCCCAGTTCAGCATCTCCTTGAACCGGTCGCCCTTCCAGTCGCGGTGGTCCTGCGGCGCCTGTACGTAGGCGATCTTGGCGTCGTCGAAATACGGCACCAGCGCCTTCAGCCAGTCGGGCCGCACCATGTAGTCGCTGTCGATGACGCCAATCACCTCGGCATCGGGCGCGGTCTGGCTGAGCACGTAATTCAACGCGCCGGCCTTGAAGCCCTTCATGACGTCGAAGTGGAAGAACTTGAAGCGCTCGCCGAGCTGGGCGCAATAGTCCTGCACCGGACGCCACACCGCGGGATCCTTGGTGTTGTTGTCGATGACGATGACTTCGAAGTTCGGGTAGTCGAGCTGCGACAGCGAATCGAGCGTCTGGATCACCATCGCCGGCGGCTCGTTGCAGATCGCGAGATGCAGCGAGACCTTGGGCCAATGACGATCGGCCGGCTGGCGGGCGATCATCTCGGCGGCCGGCAGCGCCTCGCGTGTCCAGCGGCCACGCCAGATCGTCTCCGCCATTTCGAGCGCCTGTACCAGGGCCATGCCGAGGCTTGCCACCAGGAAGAAGGCGAGCACCGCCCAGCTCACCATCTCGGAGGCGAGCATATAGGTGCCGGCGGCGACCGAGGCGCCGTAGACGACGGCGCTCGCCGACAGGGCCAGCAGGGCACAGAAGCCCACCTGCCCGGCCGCGCCCAGCCGCGGCCAGCGCCACAGGAAGAGCAGCATCAGCGGCACCGACGCGCCGAGCGACCAGGCCGCGCAGGAGATCCATTGCGGGAAGGTCTCGATCGGACCGCTCCAGGCGAATTTCTGCTGCCGGTCGGCATTCCACAGGCCCCAGTAGCCGCCCGCCTTGCCTTCGAGGTCGTAGGCCTTCCAGGGTTGGTCGATCGCCTCGACGACGAAGGTGTCGATGTTCTGCGAGCGCAGCCACGCCACCATGTCGCGCACGTTCTTGGCCTGCTCGGCCGGCGTCGCGTACTTGACCACGCCGGTCCCCGGGCTGCGGCGCGCCGAACCGTTCGACGGCCAACCGACCTCGGTCACCACGATGTTCTTGTTCGGATAGAGCTTGCGCAGCAGCGCGATCTTTTCCTTGACGTACTCGAGCGGCGTCGAGCTCGACTGCTCGTCCCAGTACGGCAGGATATGGACGGCAAGGTAGTCGACCTCGCGCACCAGTTCGGGATAGCGCTCCCAGATGTGCCACGGCTCGGCGGTGCTGACCGGCACCTTGACGTTGCGCTTGACGTTCCGGATCTCGCGAATGAGCTGCGCCGGGCTGACGCCATTGGGGTCGCGCTGCTCGCGCTCGCCGTCCCAACGCAGGATATTCTCGTTGCCTACCAGCACGCGCTCGATGCTCGGGTTCTGGTTGGCCATCCGGATCAGCGCGCCGGTTTCTTCACCGTTGACCTCGCCGGCCTCGCGGCCGAACTGCTGCTTGGCTTCGTTGGCGCTGTAGATCCAGGCGCCCGGCACCAGCTTCAAGCCGTACTTGGTGGCCATCGCCGGCATGACGTCGCCGCCGTCGGTGGTGCGGTAGGTACGAACGTAGTTGACCTTGCCGGCGAGCGTCGCGAAGTCGCGTTCGATCTGCTCCTTGCGTGGCTTGACCTGTGGCGCCGGCGCATCGGTGAAGGCGGTGCGCAGGAAGCTCCAGACGCCGCTCGACTTGCCTTCGAGAGGATCCTGATCCTTCGCCCAGGGGGCGTAGGTGACGCCATGCAGCGGACCTTCGAGGTTGGCCGCCGACAGGTAGCCGTCGAGCAGACGCCAGCCCACGACCGTGGCCAAAGCCGCAACGAGAAGAACGAGACCCCGACGCATCATGAAAGATTGACTGCTCCGGCAGACCGCCGCTGGCTCCTGTCTCGTCCCGGGATCGCGGTCGCATGTCTCCTGCGGGCGACTGACGTCGGCGCAAGGACCGTGCCGGATCGACTCCGAACGAGCCGACAACCACGCAGTGCGGTGGACCTCTTGGAGGTTTCCTTGCGCCAGATTTCCTCGTCTACGACCATTCGCAGGCGATCAGGCGATCGTCGCGATCTATAGCCCGCACTTCCCCTGACGGTAAAGAGACCCCCGGGCAAGATGGCCAAAATGCCCAATTCTTCGCTGGCTTTGCCGACGGACCTTCGCCAAAACGCCACAAAGAATGACCCATCCGCATCCGACGGCGGCGCCGGCCGGGATACCGCCCGTCGTCGCGGCAACCTATCGGCCGGCAGACCGTTACGGCTTTTTCGAGCGCGCAGGCGCCCGGATCAGGTACGCCTGGTGGAATGCCCAAGGGACGGCGCCCCCTCGCGGCACCGTGCTCATCCTGACCGGCCGGGCCGAATTCATCGAAAAGTACGCATCCGAAATCGTGGGCGAGCTGCTCGGCCGGGGCTATGTCGTGGTGGCCATGGATTGGCGCGGCCAGGGTCTCTCCGACCGGCCGCTGGCCGATCGCAGCAAGGGCCATATCGACAATTTCGACACCTACATGGCCGACGTCCGGCTGTTCCTTGACAGCATCGTCGCCCCGGCCGCCCCGCGACCCGTCCTGGCCCTCTGTCATTCCATGGGGGGCCACATCCTGATGCGCGATCTTGCCGAGAACGGCCCGGGGCCGCTCGCCGCCGCCCTCTTCTGCTCGCCGATGACCGCCCTCTACCGCGAGGCCATGCTGCGATCGGTCCTGATGCTGATGCCCGAGCTCCCGATCGTCGAGGAGCGCTACATTTTCGGCACCGGTCCGTTCGTCCTGCTGGCACGCGAATTCAACTCAAACATCGTCACCCACGACGAACGGCGCTACCGCTTCACCGACGACTGGTTCAACGCCGATTCCCGGCTCGCCGTGGGCGGTCCCACCCTGGGCTGGTCTCGCCAGGCGGTCCGCTCCATGGCCAAGGCGCTGGAGCCAGGCTACCTCGAGCGCATCGAGCTGCCGCTGCTCCTGATCACGGCCGGCGAGGACCGCCTGATCGACCCCAAGAGCCATGCTCAGGTTGCAGCCCGGCTCCGTCACGGCGAGCACTTCACAATCGCCACGGCCCGCCATGAGATCATGATGGAGACCGACGATATCAGGGCCCTCTTCTGGGAGGCCTTCGATCGGTTGGCGAAAGGCGTACTAAGCTAGATGACCGAACTGCAGATGCTGGTGATCGCCGGCGCCTTTCTCGTGGCCGGGATCGCCAAGGGTGCGATCGGTATCGGCCTTCCGCCCATCGCCATCGGCCTGATGACGCTCGCCATCCCGCTCGAGGATTCGCTGGCGATCATGACCATCCCGACTCTGATCACCAATGTCTGGCAGGCGGTCTATGGTGGTGGCTTCTGGCGCCTGTTCCGCCGTTTCTGGACACTCGCCGTGCCGGCCGTCGTGTCCCTGCTGCTGGTCGCAGCGACCTTGGGGCAACTAGGCTCCGCCTATGCTGCCGCCTGGCTCGGCGTGATGCTGGCGCTCTATTCGGTGGTCGCCCTAATGGCCTGGCGCCCCAAAGTGTCGCCCGAGTCCGAACGCTGGGCCAATCCGCTGATCGGCATTTCGAGCGGTGCCATCGCGGGCATTACCGGCATCTCGGCCGTGCCCTTCCTGCCTTACATGCAGTCGCTGGAGATCAACAAGGACGACCTCGTCCAGGCGCTGGGTATCATGTTCATCTTCCTGGTCGGCGGGTTGTTCCTCGCCCTCTTCCGGCAAGGCGCCTTCGATGCGACCAACACGATCGGCGGTCTGGCGGCCGTGGTGCCGACATCGATCGGCGTCTGGCTCGGACAGAAGTCACGCGAGGCACTGTCGCCCGAGATGTTCCGTCGCATCTTCCTGGTCGGCCTGCTGGGCATCGGCCTGCACATGTCTCGTGGCTTGTTATAGACTGCGTACCATGTCCCTTCCTCCGTTCAAGGTCACCATCTGCGGCATTCCCGAGCTGTCGCAGCATTGCTCGACGGGTGTCAGCCACGTGCTGTCGATCATCGACACGCATGAACCGCGCCCGGTCGCCCTCGACAACTATTTCGAGATCGAGCACGAGCTGATCCGCTTCGACGACGTCGTGGCGGAGTATCCCGGCTTCGAGGCCTGCACACCGGCGCATATCGAGAGGATGCTGGCGTTCGGCGAGAGGGTTCATGCACGGCCCGACGGACACGTGCTGGTGCATTGTCACGCCGGCATCTCGCGGTCGACGGCGGCGGCCGCCATCCTGATGGCCCAGAACGCGCCGGGCCATGAGGAAGAAGCCTTCCTGAAGCTCCTGGAGCTGCGCAAGCACGGCTGGCCCAACACACGCATGGTCGAGTTCGCCGACACCTTATTGAAACGCGACGGCGCGATGCTGCGCGGCCTCGTCGCCTATCGCAAGGCGCTGCTTCAGGTGAAGCCGCACCTTAGCGAGATCGTCCGCAATATCGGCCGCGGCCACGAGATTCCGGTCTGAGGGGATTTTCTGTTCGCCGCTCTGGCGTGCGGATTGAGGGTCCTCTGACCCACCTCACCTACCCCATGCTTCGCATGGGGCCCCCTCCTCTCCCCCCACTACGTGGGCGGAGAGGACGAATACGAGTGTCGCTCGATCGACGCGCTCAGCTACCGATGAAACACCAGGGTCCGGACCTCGATGCTCTCGCGCGGCGGGGCGTCGAGGGGAGCCGTCGGGTCGGTGAAGGCGCTATGCGGCGTGAAGCGCGCCGGCACCCCGGCCGAGGTGTCCGAGCACTTGAGCAGCAGTGCCTCGTCCGTGCGCATCCGCGGCACGTAGTACCAGCGATGGTCCGGGCTGTACTTCACCGAATAGGTCTCACCGACACGGTGCTGGTAGACGAGATCCGACGGCACGAGATCCTCGAAGCGGATCGAGGTGGCGTCGCACACCGCCAGCGGTGAATCGAGCAGCGGCCCCTTGATCGGGCGCCAGACATTGACGACCTGCACGCGGCCCTTCAGCAATTCCTCGGCTTCGTCGGGCAGCAGGTCGCGCACGCGCTGCGGGCCAGACCGCGCTGTGTGGTCGATATGGACGCGGCGTACCGGCTGACGCGGCGCATTGGCCTGGGCCTCGGCATCGGGCACGCGACGGCGGGTCGTATGATCGAAAATATGGACGCGATAGGCGCCGGTCGCTTCCTTCACGATGCGCTCGATTTCGGGGTAGTAGACGCGGCGCACTTCCTCGTCGTCGAAGAAGTCCTTCACCGCACTGCGGTGATCGATCAGCGAGAAGCCGTTGGCATCGAGCGACACCTGACCCGCGATCGGACGGGCGTCACTGATCTTTACGGCATGCGCCTCGTGCTCGGCGTTCGTCCGCGACACGCCAGCCGGCGGATCGTACGCGTAGTTACGCGGCCGCTCGACCATCGGCACGAGATAGTTCATGTCGGCGACGACATGCGAGAGATTGGCGAGCACGTCGAGATTTTCCTGAAGCGTCATGGCGCAAGACCTCCGAACTTTGTTCGGATGATGTTGGCGCTCCTCCCGGTGCATGCCATGGAGAAGAGTTGCAGCGCTTCATGAGGAGAGATTATCCGAAGGGAAAAGCCCTTCTCTCCCGCCGCTCTGCGGCAGCAAATTCAGCTCGTTGCGCCAGCCGTCACTCGAGCAGCCGGTTGGTGCCCGTGGAAATCGGCTCAATACGACCGGAGCTTGATGCCCCAGCGACCATCCTCGCAGGTCACGACCCAGACATTGCGATGGCGGCTGATCTCGCTGCCGTCGTCGCGATCGCGCGAATAGTCGACCAGCAGATGAACCTTGTTCGGGCTCACCAGCACGACGTCCTTGCCGTGATAGGTCGACCGCCGCCAGCCCGTCGATTTGAGCTGATCGAAGAACGCGGCCGGCAACTGGCCGGGCCTCTCCCAGACGACAAGAGTCTCGCCCGAGAGGATGACGTGCGGGAAGTGCAACAGCGCATCCATGCCCGCGAGATCGCAGGCATTGAAGCGCTCTGTGAAGGCATCGAGGCAGGCGATCGCCGCCGCGACGACTGTCTCCTCTCCGGCGCCATCGGCCGGAGGGACGAACAGTGAAGCGGCGTCGCTCATGTCGGCAACCGCCCTTTCATCTGCGGGACTACCGGCCCTTCATCGGCAGGCCGCCGAGATGCGTGCCGGCATCGACGATCAGGAATTCGCCGGTGATGTTGCTGGCGCTGGTCAGGAAGAAGATCGCAGCCTCCGCCATCTGCTCCGGCGTGCCGGCCTGGCGCAACGGCGTTGTCTGCTCCTGGGCGGTCTTCAGCTTCTCGTAATCCTGCTCACCCAGCGCGCCCAGCAGCCAACGGGTCTGGATGAAGCCCGGGCAGACCGTGTTGACTCGGACCGCCGGTCCGAACCAGCGCGCCAGGGATAGCGTCAAGGTGTTGAGCGCGCCCTTGGAGGCGGCATAGGGGATCGAGGTGCCGACGCCCATCACGCCGGCAATCGACGAGATGTTCACGATCGAGCCGCGATCCTGCTTCTCCTCCCACTGCTTTTTCATGACGGGATAGACGGCCCGGCTCATCATATATGGCCCGGTGACATTGACGCGCAGAATACGGTCGAAATCCTCCGGCGTTACGCCTTCGAGGTCGCCCTGGCTCTGGAACTTGGTCGTGCCGGCATTGTTGATCAGCCCGTCGATGCGACCCCATTTCTTCATCGTCTCAGCCGCGAGCTTGCGGCAGTCGGCATCCTGGCCCATGTCGGCCTGCACCAGGATCGCCTCGACGCCCTTGGCCTTCACGGCCGCGTAGGTTTCGTCGGCTTCCTTCTTGCTCTTGGTGTAGTTGATCACGACGTTCCAGCCGCGCCCTGCCAGGTCGACGGCACAGGCCGCGCCCAGACCCGTGGCAGATCCCGTCACGATCGCGACCTTGTTCGAATTCGCCATCTCGTTTTCTCCCGATATCTCGCAGGACCTTTCATAGGCTAGGATCACGCCCCAAGGCAAAGAAACGGGAGAGCCCGCGGAATATGGCCGATTTGTTTTCGATGAAGGGGCGCGTAGCGCTCCTGACGGGCGCCTCGCGCGGGCTGGGCCGCGACATGGCGCTGACCCTGGCGGGCGCCGGTGCTACGGTGCTCTGCGCCGGCCGCAGTGTGAAGGAGCTCGATGCGACCGCACGGGCGATCGTCCGCAGGGGCGGCAAGGCCCATGTCGTTCCGCTCGACATCACCGACGAGGCCGCCGTCTGCCGGCAGATCGAGGCGATCGCCAAGCGACACCGCCGCATCGACGTGCTGGTCAACAATGCCGGCATCCTCTACCGCCAGGATGCCGTCGACACGCCCACCGAGACGTTCCGCAAGACGGTCGAGACGGATCTCGTCGCCCAGTTCGTGGTCGCGCGCGAGGTGGCCCGCCACATGCTGAAGCGGAAGTACGGCCGTATCGTCAACATCTCCTCGGTGATGGCGGTGCTGGGCCGTGCCTCGGTGGCAGGTTACGTCTCGGCCAAGCACGGCCTGGTCGGCTTGACCAAGACCCTGGCAGCGGAGCTCGGCCCAGAGATCACCGTGAACGCCATTGCGCCGGGTTACATGCGGACCGAGATCAATGTCGCGCTGCAGCAGAACAAGGACTTCAGCGCCATGCTCGAGCGCCGCACCGCGGCCGCCCGCTGGGGCAAGCCGGAGGATCTGCGCGGCGCCTTGCTGCTATTGGCGTCCGATGCCGGCGCCTATATCACCGGCCACACGCTGGTGGTCGATGGCGGCTTGACGACCATTTTGGCCTGACGCCCCGGACTCAGCGAGCGAGCATGCATCTGACCTCCATTCCGCGCTGGGCCATCCTGGCCCTGGGCGTCGTCCTGCTGGCGCTGGGCTTCGCTGCCCACAAGGGCTGGCTGCGCGATCCGTCGCTGGCGCGTACCGATTATGTCGGTGGCACCGACATCTCGGCCGAGGACGCCAAGCTCTATCGGGCCGTCCCCTTCGAATGGCGGGTCAATACCGCGGGTGGCTCCTTCAAAGGCGACGACCGCGCCTTCGTCCGCATCGATCCGTCGGGGGAAAGCACGCTGCTCTGCGGCTGGGTCCGCCTCGACAAGGGCGGCGCCTCGATCCGGGCGACGCGCTGGCTAAGCGAGGCCCGCCTGAATGTCGGCGACCTGAAAGTCTCCGCCCTGTTCATCGCGCCGACCGACAAGGCGCCGGGCGATGGCCTGAGTGCCGGCTGTGCGCGTCTCGATCCCGGTGTGAAGCCCGCCGTCGATGCCCCGCTGTCCTTGGAAGGCCCACCGGTGCGCGAGTGACGGCCTTTCGCTCTCAGTCGACGCCGTTGCGGCCGTGCCTCAGAAAGGCCGGCCGCATACTCAGCCGCTCATAGTAGGCCGCGACGGCCGGAAAGCTCGGACGCTCCATAGCGGTCATGAACCAGCGATTGATCGAAAGGCCGATCGGAATATCGGCCAGAGTGAAGCGCTCGCCGGCGATGTAGGCGCCGGTCGCTGCAAGCTGGCGTTCGACGATGCCCACCATGCACGCCCACTCCCGCTTCGACGCGGCGATCTGGCGGGGATCGTCGAAGGCCGGGTTCCTGCGGGCGATCGCCGAGAAGGCATAGCGCCAGGCCGCGTTGAAATCGGACGCCTGCCAGTCGATCCACTTCTCGACCTCAGCACGCTGCCGCGGATCGCTCGGCAGCAGCGTCTCGGCGGCGGTCTTGCCCGCGAGGTAGCGAATGATGGTGTTGCTCTCCCACAGCACGAAATCGCCGTCGACGATCACCGGCACCAGGCCGTTGGGATGTGACGTCAGTCCTGGTCCGGAGTCGCAGTGCTCGTAGACCAACTCCAGCTCATCGCAGGTCCACAGGACCTTGCGGACGTTGATGGAAGTGCTCTTTCCCAATACGCGCAGCATCACGACTTCAGGCGGCGGACGATGTCCGCCACGATCTCGGCGGGCCCACCTTTGATTTCGACGACGATCGGATGCTCGTCGGCGTCGGGCTCCTGCAGGGTCGCGAACTGGCTGTCCAGCAGGCCGACCGGCATGAAATGCTCGTGGCGCTGGGCCATGCGGTGCTGGATGAGATCGCGTCCGCCGCGGAGATAAACCAGCGCTACTTCCGGGCGATCGCCGACAATGATGTCGCGATAGGCCCGTTTCAGAGCTGAACAGGTAACGACGCCCGCCTCGCCGCACTGCCGCCACCTGTCGATCTCGGCAGCAATCGCCCGCAGCCACGGCAGCCGGTCGGCATCGCCGAGGGGCGTGCCGTTGCGCATCTTCTCGACATTGGCGCGTGGGTGAAGGTCGTCGCCTTCGAGGAAATTCGCCCCGAGCGTACCTGCGAGCATGGCGGCGACGGTCGTCTTGCCCGATCCCGACACGCCCATCACGACGACGATGGTCTTCATGGGCGGCCAGCTTATCATGGGCCGGAACAGGAGAAAGAACGGGAGCGACGGATGCAGCTTGGCATGATCGGACTGGGACGGATGGGCGGCAATCTGGTGCGGCGCCTCTCTCGCCAAGGACATCAGTGCATCGTGTTCGACGAGAATCCGGCCGCCGTGGCGGCACTTTCCGGCGAGAACGTCAAGGGGGCCGGCGATCTCGCCGACCTGGTGCGGCAGCTCGCGAAGCCGCGCGCCCTCTGGGTGATGCTGCCGGCCGGCGAAATCACCGAACAGACGATCGCCCGCCTGGGCACGCTGCTGGAAGCCGGCGACACCATCGTCGAGGGCGGCAATACGTTCTTCCAGGACGACGTGCGGCGCGCCCGCGAGCTCCGCGCCAAAGGCATCCATTATCTCGATTGCGGCACCAGCGGCGGTGTCTGGGGCCTGGAGCGCGGCTATTGCCTGATGATCGGCGGCGCTGCCGAAGCCGTCGAGCGGCTCGATCCGATCTTCGCCGCCCTCGCCCCCGGCCGCGGCGCCATCGCGGAGACGCCCCATCGCACCGGCCGCGACCCGCGGGTCGAACGCGGCTACCTGCATTGCGGGCCGAGCGGCGCCGGCCACTTCGTGAAGATGATCCACAACGGCATCGAGTACGGCATGATGCAGGCCTTGGCCGAAGGCTTCGAGATCATGAAGAAGGCCTCCTCGTCTCATCTCCCCGAGGAGCGCCGCTACGACTTCGACCTCGCCGACGTCGCCGAGGTCTGGCGGCGCGGCAGCGTCGTCAGCTCCTGGCTCCTCGACCTCACCGCCTCCGCCCTGGCCAAGGATCCGGCGCTCGACGGCTACTCCGGCTTCGTCGAGGATTCCGGCGAAGGCCGATGGACCATCAACACTGCGATCGAGGTAGCGGTGCCGGCCGACGTGCTCTCGGCGGCGCTCTACGCCCGCTTCCGGTCACGCGACAAGGAAGGCACCGCCAACAAGCTCCTCTCCGCCATGCGCCACGCTTTCGGCGGCCATCTCGAACCGAAGAAGGCGTAGGGACATTCCTGCCTCCCCATTTGAATGGGGAGGTGGGAGTCCTCGACCTCAGCCCTCGTCCACGCCGAAGGCCTGGCGCATCGCCTTCACGCCTTCCTGATGCGGCGTCCAGAGACGGCCGCCGACCAGGCCGCCATCGACCACGAGGTCATGGCCGTTGATGAAGGTCGAATCGTCCGAGGCCAGGAATACGGCGGCATGGGCGATGTCGTCGGTGAGGCCGGCGCGCGGGATGGGCTGGTTCTTGGCCATGCTCGCCTTCACGGCCTCGGCATAGCCGTCGGCCTTGTCGGCCGGCAGGCCGAGCGCCTTGGCGAAGATGCCGGTGGCAATGCCGCCGGGCGAGATCGAGTTCACCCGCACGCCCTTCTCGCCGAGCTGCATGGAGACGCACACGGTGAGATGCACGACGGCAGCCTTGGCGGCACTGTAGATCATCGAGGTCGAGTAACCGGCCCGGCGGGCGGCCACGCTGCCGTTGTTGATGATGCTGCCGGAGCCCTGCTTCATCATGATCGGTGCGGCGTGCTTCATGCCCAGCATGACCGACCGGACCAGGGTCGCCATCGCGGCATCGAAGCCCTCGACCGGCACGGTCTCGATGCCGCCGACCGGCGCCGGACCGCCGGCATTGTTGAACAGGCAGTCGAGCCGGCCCCATTTCGACAAGCAGGCGTCGAGCATCTTCTGCACATCGGCTTCCTGCGTGGCATCTGCCTGAACGAACAGGCAGCGATCCTTGCCCAGCGCCGTCTCGAGGCTGCGTCCGAGCTCGGCCCGGCGGCCGGTCGCCACCACGCGGGCCCCTTCGGCGACGAAAAGCTCGACCGTGCGGCGTCCGATGCCACTGGTCGCGCCGGTCACGATGGTGATCTTGCCGTCAAGTCTGCCCATGAAAAACTCCCCTTTTTGCGGGGCGGGATGATACACCAACGGCCACGAGGAGAAGTGCATGACGGTGTTGGGTATCCTGGGCGGCAGCGGCGTCTACGAGATCGCCGGCCTCGAAAAGGCCGAGTGGCGGCGGGTGGCTTCGCCGTTCGGCGAGACGTCCGACGAGTTCCTGTTCGGTGTGCTCGACGGCCTGCAGGTCGTGTTCGTGCCGCGCCACGGCCGCGGCCACCGCCATTCCCCGACCTCGATCAACTACCGCGCCAATATCGACGCCCTGAAGCGGGTCGGCGTCACCGACATCCTCTCGCTGTCGGCCTGCGGCTCGCTGCGCGAGGACCTACCGCCGGGGCATTTCGTGGTGGTCGACCAGTTCATCGACCGCACCTTCGCCCGCGAGAAGAGCTTCTTCGGTGAAGGGCTGGTCGCCCATGTCTCGATGGCCCAGCCGACCTGCAACCGGCTGGCGCATGCCGTGCACGACTGCGCCAAGGAAGCGGGCTTCCCGATCCGGTTCGGCGGCACCTACATCGCGATGGAGGGGCCGCAATTCTCCAGCCTCGCCGAGTCGCGGCTCTATCGCAACTGGGGATGCGACGTCATCGGCATGACCAACATGCCGGAGGCCAAGCTCGCCCGCGAAGCGGAGATTTGCTACGTGACCGTCGCCATGGTCACCGACTTCGATTGCTGGCATCCCGACCATGACCATGTACAGGTGGCCGACATCGTGCGCGTGCTGCTGGACAATGCCGAGAAGGCCAAGACACTGGTCACCCGCATCGCGCCGCGCCTGCGCGACACGCGCCCCGAGATCTGCCCAGCCGGCTGCGACCGCGCGCTCGAACATGCCCTCATCACCGCGCCGGCGGCGCGTTCGGCCGAACTGGTCGGCAAGCTCGATGCCGTCGCCGGACGGGTCCTGAAGGCATCGTGAGCACCGTGACTGGTTCCCTTCCCGCGTACGCCACGCTCCGTGAGCGCTGCACCGAGATTGCCGAGGCCGCGGCGGTCGAAATCATGCGCATCTACGCCGGCGATCTCGGCGTGCGCAACAAAGCCGACAAGAGCCCGGTCACCGATGCCGATCATGCCGCGGAGGCGGTCATCCTCGCGGGCCTGCGCGACCTCACGCCCGGCACACCGATCGTCGCCGAAGAGGAGATGGCGGCCGGCCGCAAGCCGACCCTGAACGGCGGACCGTTCTGGCTGGTCGATCCGCTCGACGGCACCAAGGAATTCATCAAGCGAAATGGCGAATTCACGGTCAACATCGCCTTGATCGAGAACGGCCGGCCGACGGTCGGCATCGTGCTGGCGCCGGCCACTGGGCTGCTCTGGCGAGGTGCTGTCGAACTCGGCGCCGACAAGCGCGAACGGGACGGCGCCTTCGCCCGAATCGCCACGCGGCCTGCGCCACCGCAGGGCCTCACAGCCTGCGCCAGCCGCAGCCATGCCATCTACAGCGACCTCGACATCTGGTTCCGCAACAACGACCTGACGGTCGCCGAGCGGCTCGAGGCGGGATCGTCGCTGAAGTTCTGCCTGATCGCCGAGGGGCGGGCCGACATCTATCCGCGCTTCGGACCGACCAGCGAATGGGACACCGCGGCGGGGCAAGGTGTGCTCGAAGCGGCTGGCGGCGAGGTCGTGACC
>MKRV01000293.1:48184-48925 GCA_001897995.1 Alphaproteobacteria bacterium 65-37
CGTTCCTCAACCCGCACTTCATCGCCCGCAGCAAGGCGGCCCGATGAAGGTAGCCCTGCCGTCGGCCGAGACGGTCGCCGAAGCGGCGTCCCTGCTGCGCGACGGCAAGCTCGTCGCCTTTCCGACCGAGACGGTCTACGGGCTAGGCGGCGATGCCACCAACGAGCGCGCGGTCGCGGCGATCTTCGAGGCCAAGGGACGGCCGCAGTTCAATCCGCTGATCAGCCATGTGCTCGATGCCGCGGGAGCCCGGCAGTTCGTGCGCTGGAGCGAGACCGCGGAGCGGCTGGCGGTGCGGTTCTGGCCCGGCCCGCTCACCCTGGTGCTGCCGCGCGCGGAAGGATCGTCGATTTCATTGCTGGCCACCGCCGGCCTCGACACGGTGGCGATTCGCGCGCCGTCGCATCCGGTGGCGCAGGCCCTGATCCGCGCCGCCGGCCGGCCGATCGCGGCTCCTTCGGCCAATCGCAGTGGCGCGGTCAGCCCGACGCGCGCTGAACATGTGGCGGAGTCGCTGGGCGAGCGCGTGCCGATGATCCTCGATGGCGGGCCCTGCCTGGTCGGGGTCGAATCGACGGTCCTCGATCTCACGACCGCGACGCCGACCTTGCTGCGCCCGGGCGGCGCCACGCGCGAGGCCATCGAGCAGGTGCTCGGCCCGATCGCGCTCAGCGATGCCATCCCCAGCGGCAATGCCGCCCTCAAGTCGCCGGGCCAGTTGAAGAGCCACTACGCTCCCGA
>MKRV01000293.1:48934-53769 GCA_001897995.1 Alphaproteobacteria bacterium 65-37
CCTCCCGGCGGGCGCCATGCTGACCTACAATCTCAGCCCCACCGGCGATCTCGCCGAGGCGGCCGCCAACCTCTTCACATTGCTGCGGGCGCTCGACCGGCCGGGTATTGGCTGCATTGCGGTTGCGCCCATTCCGCAGACGGGCCTCGGCCTTGCGATCAACGACAGGCTGCGACGCGCTGCTGCGGATGACGGCACCGGCCGACGCGGTTAGTCTGCGGCAAAACCAGAGGAAACGATGCCCGACACCGCCTTGCCGCCCCAGATTCCCACCACCCCCGTGACGCCGGCCCTGCTGGAAGCGCTGCGCGCCATCGTGGGTGACAAGGGCTTGATCCAGGACGAGCCCGGCAAGCAGCCATTCGTCACCGACTGGCGCGGCTCGCTGGTCGGCAATGCCGCCGTGGTCGTGCGGCCGGCGAGCGTCGAGGAAGTCTCCAAGGTCGTGAAACTCTGCCACGACAACGGCATCGCCATCGTCCCCCAGGCCGGCAACACCGGCCTGATGGGCGGCGCCACGCCCTACCCTTCGCATACCGGCATCGTCCTGTCGGTCGGCCGCATGAACAAGGTGCTGAACGTCGATCCGGTCGGCTATTCGATGACCGTCGAGGCCGGGTGCATCCTGCAGACGCTGCAGGAGACGGCGGCGGAGCACGACCGCTTCCTGCCGCTCAGCCTGGGCGCCCAGGGCTCGTGCATGATCGGCGGCAATCTTTCGACCAATGCCGGCGGCGTGCAGGTGCTGCGCTACGGCAATGCCCGCAACCTGGTGATGGGTCTCGAGGTCGTGCTGCCGAACGGCGATATCTGGAACGGCCTGCGCGCGCTCAAGAAGGACAATACCGGCTACGACCTCAAGCACCTGTTCATGGGCGCCGAGGGCACCTTGGGCATCATCACCAAGGCTGTGCTGAAGCTCTGGCCGGCGCCCAAGGACGTCGCCACCGCCTGGCTCGCCATCCGCGACCCGCAGGCCGCCATCGAGATCCTGTCGGAGGCGCATGCCGCTTCGGAGGACAATGTCGGCTCCTGCGAGCTGATGAGCCGGGCCTGCACCGACATGGTGCTGCGCCACATCCCCGGTACCCAGGACCCGCTCAAGGCCGACACGCCGTGGTTCCTGCTGCTCGAATGGTCCTCGTCGCGGCCCAAGGCGGATGGCGCCGAGGGCATGTCAGAGAAGATGGAGCAGTTCCTGGCCGACCAGATGGAGGCCGGCCGCGTGCTCGATGCCGTGATCGCCCAGAACGAAGCGCAGTCACGCAACATGTGGGTGATCCGTGAGTCGGTGGCGCCGGCATCCCGCGCCGAAGGTCCGGGTCTCAGCTACGACATCTCGGTCTCGATCTCCAAGATCCCCGACTTCATCGAGAAGGGCATCAAGGCGGCCTACGACGTTCTGCCGTCGATCCGCCCCTATCCGCTCGGCCATATCGGCGACGGCAACCTGCACTTCTCCTTCATGGGGCCGGTGGGCATGGACCGTCAGACGCTGCACCAGTATTCGCCGGCCATCACGCGCGGCGTGAACGACCTGGTGCGCGACATGGCGGGTTCGATTTCGGCCGAGCACGGCATCGGCATCGAGAAGATCGACGAGCTGGCGCACTACCGCTCCAAGGTCGAACTCGACACGATGCGCTCGCTGAAGCGCGCGCTCGACCCGAAGAACATCATGAACCCTGGCAAGATCCTCCGACTGTGACCGACCTTATCGAACGCCTGCGGGCCATCGTCAGCGACAAGGGCCTCATCCTCGACGAGGACGGCAAGCACCCCTATCTCACCGACTGGCGCGAGACCTATCTCGGCAAGGCCCTGGCCATCGTGCGCCCGGCCACCACCGAAGAAGTGGCGGCCGTGGTGAAGCTCTGCGCGGCCGAGAAGGTCGCGATCGTGCCCCAGGGCGGCAATACCGGCATGATGGGCGGCGGCACGCCGCACGAGGACGGTCACGAGATCGTGCTGTCGCTCAACCGCATGAACCGCATCCTCGATATCGACACGATCGGCTACACGATGACCGTCGAGGCCGGCGTCATCCTGAAGACCATCCAGGAGACCGCCGCGCAGCACGATCGCCTCTTTCCTCTGAGCCTCGGCGCCGAAGGAAGCTGCACCATCGGCGGCAACCTCTCGACCAATGCCGGCGGCGTGCAGGTGCTGCATTACGGCAACGCACGTCAGCTCGTGCTGGGAATCGAAGTCGTGACGCCGCAGGGCGAGGTCTGGAACGGCCTGCGGGCGCTGAAGAAGGACAATACCGGCTACGACCTGCGCGACCTCTATCTCGGCGCCGAAGGCACCTTGGGCATCATCACCAAGGCGGTGCTGAAGCTCTGGCCCAAGCCCAAGGATGTCGCGACCGCCTGGATTGCCGTCCCCTCGCCCGAGGCTGCCGTCGAGCTGCTGAGCGGCGCGCACGCCGCTTCGGAGGACAACGTCACCTCCTGCGAGCTGATGGCCCGCCAGGGCATCGACTTCGTGCTCGACCATGTGCCGGGCTCCACCGATCCGCTGCAGGAGAAGTACGACTGGTACGTGCTGCTCGAATGGTCGTCGACGCGGGCGCGCCGGCCCGGCGCCAACGAGACCGGGCTGGCCGAGAAGATGGAAGCCTATCTCGGCGAGGCGATGGAAAAGGGCCTGGTGCTCGATGCGGCGCTCGCCCAGAACGAGAGCCAGGCACGCGCCTTCTGGGCGATCCGCGAGAACCACTCGGAAGGCCAGAAGCGCGAAGGCCCTTCGATCAAGCACGACATCTCGGTGTCGGTGAGCCGCATCGCCGATTTCATGGCCGAGGGGCTTGCCGCCATGAAGAAGGCCCTGCCCGACTGCCGCCCGGTGGTCTTTGGCCATGTCGGTGACGGCAACCTGCACTTCAATTGCCAGTCGCCGCCAGGCTGGAACAAGACGCAGTTCATGGCCTACCACCACGCCATCAGCGGCGCAGTCTACGACCTCGTGGTGGGCCACGGCGGCTCGATCTCGGCCGAGCATGGGATCGGCCGCCTCAAGGTCGAGGACCTTGCCCACTATCGCAGCAAGGTCGAGATCGACACGATGCGGACCATCAAGCGGGCGCTCGATCCTCAGAACCTGATGAACCCGGGCAAGATCCTCCAGGTCTGAGAACGATCGGACGGCGGGTCTCCAGACCTGCTCAAGCGCTTTCAAAAGTACTGAGCGGGCCTGGAGGCCCGCGGTCCGATGAGCCGCTAATCCAGACTGGCGCCGGTCTTCTTGACGATCGGCTCCAGGCGCACGAGGTCCTCGGCCAGCACCTTGGCGAGTTCGGCGGAGGTGCTGGAAGCGGGTTCCGCGCCGAGTGCGATGATCCGCTCCTTGATCGCCGCCGACGCCAGGATGGGCTGCAGCGCCGCGTTCAGCTTCTCCACGATCTCGGCAGGTGTGCCCGCCGGGGCGAACAGGCCGTGCCAGCCGGAGGCCGCCTCGACACCCTTGATGCCGTGCTCGGCCAGGGTCTTGATCTCGGGCAGCGCCGGTAGCCTGTTGGGGCCGACCACGGCCAGCGCCTTCAGCTTGCCGGACTGGATGTGCGCCATGGTGGTGGCCGAGTCGAACATGAAGTCGATCTGGCCGGCGAGCAGATCGTTCACCGCCGGTGCCAGGCCCTTGTAGGGCACATGGTTGGTCTGCACGCCGGCCGTCGTGTTGAAGAGCTCGGTGGCGATCTGGATCAGGCTGCCGCTGCCGGCCGAGCCGTAGTTGAGCTTGCCGGGCTGCGCCTTGGCCAGGGCCACGAAGGCCTCGACCGTGTCGACGCCAAGCTTGGGATGCACGACCAGGATGAAGTTGGTGCGCGCCGTCATGGTGATGGGCACGAAGCTCTTCACCGGATCGAACGGCAGCGAGCGATAGAGGAAGGGATTGAGATTGAGCGTGCTGCCGCCGGTGGCCAGCAAGGTGTAGCCGTCCGGCGCCGCGCGCGCGACGGCCATGGCCGCGATGTTGCCGTTGGCGCCGGGCCGATTCTCCACGACCACGGGCTGGCCGAGGCTCTGCGACAGTGCCTCGGCGTAGGAGCGCGCGATGGTGTCGATCGACCCGCCGGCCGAGACCGAGACCACCAGGGTGATCGGCTTGGATGGATAGGCGCCCTGGGCGCCAGCACGCGAGGCGAGGCCGAGAAGAGAGCCTGAGGCGAAAAAAGTGGGCAGCGCGAGCAGCGTGCGGCGTTTCATGACGAAGGTCCTGTGGTCTTGCTCAAGAAGTCGACGAGAAGGGAATTGAACCGGTCGGGCTGCTCCAGGTAGAGCGCGTGCCCGGCACCGGAAATCACGTGGACGGCGGCCGTGGGCCAGACGGCCGCGACCCCCTGGTTGCGCGCCGGCGGCGTGATCACATCGCCGTCGCCGTAGATGATCTGGCCCGGCAAGGTTGCCGGGAAGCGCCGGACATCGGCTTTGACGTCCCCAGTCGAGAGCATGCGGGCCGCCTGGGCATAGCCGCCGGGCCGCACCGAGCCCATCGTGTCGATCACGCGGCCGAGCGCTTCGGGCGGAGCCGCCGGTCCCAGCAGTCGCGGCGCCCGCTTTTCGGCCATCTGGCGCGGCCCCAGAGAGGCGAGGTCGCCCACTCGCTGGTCGAGTAGCTTCTGGCGCTCGTCGGCCGGCAACGGCCCATGGCCGCCGGCGATGCTGCAGAGGGTCAAGGAGCGCACACGCTCCGGATGCCGGACGGTGAAGCGTGCGGCCATCAGGCAGCCCAACGAATGGCCGAGCAGATGGCAGGCCTCGATCTCCAGGGCATCGAGGAAGGCCGCCAGCGCCGCCGCGTAGTCGTCCGCCGTGGGATGCGGCGGCGACAGG
>MKRV01000294.1 GCA_001897995.1 Alphaproteobacteria bacterium 65-37
AGCCGATCGCCATGGACGAAGGCCTGCGCTTCGCCATCCGCGAAGGCGGCCGCACCGTCGGCGCCGGCGTCGTCACCAAAGTCGTCAAGTAACCGGCGCCGAGCGAGCAGATCATGGACAGCACCAACATCCGCATCAGGCTCAAGGCCTTCGACCATCGCGTGCTCGACACGTCGACGAGCGAGATCGTGAGCACGGCCAAGCGGACGGGCGCGCAGGTGCGTGGTCCGATCCCGTTGCCGACCCGGATCGAGCGGTTCACGGTCAACCGGTCGCCTCACATCGACAAGAAGTCGCGTGAGCAGTTCGAGGTGCGCACGCACAAGCGCGTGCTCGATATCGTCGATCCGACGCCGCAGACGGTGGACGCGCTGATGAAGCTCGACCTCGCCTCCGGCGTGGACGTCGAGATCAAGCTGGGCGCCTAAGGCGAGCGGACAAGGGAAGAAGGAATAGGACCATGCGTTGCGGTCTCGTCACCCAGAAGGTCGGCATGACCCGCGTCTTCAACGACGCCGGGGAACATGTGCCCGTCACCGTTCTGAAGGTGGACAATCTGCAGGTCGTCGCCGTCCGCTCGGAAGAGAAGGACAAGTACGTCGCGGTGCAGCTCGGCTACGGCAAGGCCAAGGTGAAGAACGTCACCCAGCCGATGCGCGGCCATTTCGCCAAGGCGAAGGTCGAGCCGAAGAAGAAGCTCATCGAGTTCCGCGTCGCCAAGGATGCCGTCCTCGAAGTCGGCGCCGAGCTGGTGCCCAGCCACTTCGTGGTCGGCCAGTTCGTCGACGTCATCGGCACGACGATCGGCCGCGGCTTCACCGGCTCGATGGTCCGCTGGAACTTCGGCGGTCTCGAGGCCAGCCACGGCGTGTCGGTCTCGCACCGCAGCCACGGCTCGACCGGTAACCGCCAGGATCCGGGCCGTACCTTCCCGGGCAAGAAGATGGCCGGCCACTACGGCCATGAGCGGGTGACCACGCAGAACCTCAAGGTCGTCGCCGTCGACGACGAAAAGGGCCTGCTGCTGGTGTCCGGCGCCGTCCCCGGCCCGGCCAACGGCTACATCATCGTCAAGGACGCGTCCAAGCGCGCCCGTCCCAAGGATGCGCCGTACCCGGCTGGCCTGCGCAAGGCTGCCGAAGCGGCCGCACCGGCGGCCTGAGCGGCAAGGGTAGGGCAAGGGTAGGATCATGAAGATCTCCGTGAAGACCATCGATGGCGGCAGCGCCGGTGAGCTCGATCTCGCCGACGCCGTGTTCGCCGTCCCCGTCCGCAAGGACATCCTGCAGCGTTGCGTGGTGTGGCAGCTGTCGCGCCGCCAGCAGGGCACGCACAAGACCAAGGGCCGCTCCGAGATCACGGCGACGGCCAAGAAGATGTACGCCCAGAAGGGCACCGGCCGTGCCCGCCACGGCAACGAGGCGGCGCCGCAGTTCCGTGGCGGCGGCAAGGCTTTCGGTCCGGTCGTGCGCAGCCATGCCAGCGATCTGCCGAAGAAGGTCCGCCAGCTCGCGCTGCGCACCGCGCTGTCGGCCAAGGCGGCCGAGGGCAAGCTGATCGTCGTCGATGCGGCGACGCTGCCGGAGCCCAAGACGTCGAAGCTCAAGGGTCATTTCGGCAAGCTCGGCGTGTCGAGCGTCCTGGTGATCGCCGGCGCCGAGGTCGACACCAACTTCGCCCGCGCGGCGGCCAACATCGCCCATGTCGATGTGCTGCCGCAGCAGGGTGCGAACGTTTACGACATCCTGCGTCGCGACACGCTGGTGCTGACGAAGGACGCCGTGAAGCATCTCGAGGAGCGTCTGCAATGAGCGCCAAGCGCTATCCGGCCGAGACCGTCTCGCGCGCACGGATGTACGAAGTCATCCGCGCGCCGCTGATCACGGAAAAGACCACCAACGGTTCCGAGCACAGCCAGGTGACGTTCCGTGTCTCGATGGACGCCACCAAGCCCGAGATCAAGCAGGCCGTCGAAGGTCTGTTCAAGGTCAAGGTCAAGGCCGTCAACACCGTCACGGTGAAGGGCAAGACCAAGGTTTTCCGCGGCCGTCCGGGCGTGCGGAGCGATTGGAAGAAGGCGATCGTCTCGCTGGTCGATGGTCACAAGATCGACGTGACTACGGGCCTGTAGGACGGGGGAAGCAACAATGGCTTTGAAGACATACAAGCCGATCACGCCGTCGCTGCGACAGCTGGTCATCGTCGACCGTACGGGCCTGTGGAAGGGCAAGCCGGTCAAGGAGCTGACGCGCGGTAAGAGCAACACCGGCGGACGCAACAACCATGGCCGCATCACCAGCCACCACATGGGCGGCGGTCACAAGCGCCGGCTGCGCCTGGTCGACTTCAAGCGCCGCAAGTTCGGTGTCACGGCGACGGTCGA
Source organism: Alphaproteobacteria bacterium 65-37 (assembly GCA_001897995.1). GTDB lineage: Bacteria > Pseudomonadota > Alphaproteobacteria > Reyranellales > Reyranellaceae > Reyranella. The sequence goes on from MKRV01000294.1 coordinate 2,384, forward strand.
GCGCCTGGAGTACGATCCCAACCGGTCGGCCTTCATCGCCCTGATCAAGTATGCCGACGGCGAGCTCTCCTACATCCTCGCGCCGCAGCGCCTGAAGGCGGGCGACGAGGTCGTGTCGGGCGAACGCGTCGACGTCAAGCCGGGCAACGCCATGCCGCTCGGCAACATGCCGGTCGGCACGATCGTGCATAACGTCGAGCTGAAGAAGGGCCGCGGCGGCCAGCTGGCACGTTCCGCCGGCACCTACGCCCAGCTCGTCGGCAAGGATGCGGGCTACGCCCAGATCAAGCTGAACTCGGGCGAGCTGCGCCTGGTGCCGGGTGAATGCCTGGCCACCGTCGGCGCGGTGTCGAACCCGGACAACCAGAATACGGTGATCGGCAAGGCCGGTCGCGCCCGCTGGCTGGGCATCCGCCCGGTCGTCCGCGGCGTCGCGATGAACCCGGTCGATCACCCGCACGGCGGCGGTGAAGGCCGTACCTCGGGTGGCCGCCATCCGGTCACGCCGTGGGGCAAGCCGACCAAGGGTAAGAGGACGCGCAAGAACAAGGCGACGGACAAGTACATCATCCGCCGCCGGCATGCGACGCGCTAGGAGATAGACAGTGGCACGTTCCGTTTGGAAGGGTCCCTTCGTAGAGGGCAGCCTGATCAAGAAGGCCGAGAAGTCGCGCGGCAGCATCCGCAGCGAGGTCATCAAGACCTGGTCGCGGCGCTCGACGATCCTGCCGCAGTTCGTCGGCCTGACGTTCGGCGTCTACAACGGCAAGAAGTTCATCCCGGTGAACGTCACCGAGGAAATGGTCGGTCACAAGCTCGGCGAATTCTCGCCGACCCGCACCTTCACCGGCCATGCCGGTGACAAGAAGGTGTCGAAGGAGTAACGCGCGATGAGCAAGCCATCCGCTCCCCGCCGCGAGGCGGACACCGAAGCCAAGGCCGTGCTGCGCTCCGTGCGCATCAGCCCGCGCAAGCTCGACCTCGTGGCCGCCACGATCCGCGGCAAGAAGGCCGCGACGGCGGTCAACGAACTCACCTTCTCCAAGAAGCGGATCGCCCGCGACGTGAAGAAGGCATTGAATTCGGCCATCGCCAATGCCGAGAACAACCACAACCTCGACGTCGACCGTCTGGTCGTGGCCGAGGCGTCGGTCGGCAAGGGCCTGGTCATGAAGCGGTTCCAGACCCGCGGCCGCGGCCGCGCGGCGGGTATCGTCAAGCCGTTCGCTCATCTCACCATCGTGGTGCGTGAACGCGCCGAGGCGGAGGACAAGTAATGGGTCAGAAGGTCAACCCGATCGGCCTGCGGCTCGGCATCAACCGGACGTGGGACTCGCGCTGGTACGCCGAAGGCGGCGACTACTCGAAGATGCTCCATGAGGACATTCACATCCGCAAGGTGCTGCGCGAGCGGCTCGCCCAGGCGGGTGTCGCGAAGATCGTCATCGAGCGTCCGGCCAAGCGTGCGCGCGTCACGATCCACACCGCCCGCCCGGGCGTGGTGATCGGCAAGAAGGGCGCCGACATCGAGAAGCTGCGCGGCGACCTCGCCAAGATGACCAAGGGCGAGGTGGCCCTGAACATCGTCGAGATCCGCAAGCCCGAGATCGATGCCACGCTGATCGCCGAGAACATCGCCCAGCAGCTCGAGCGTCGTGTCGCCTTCCGCCGCGCCATGAAGCGCGCCGTGCAGTCGGCGATGCGCCTGGGCGCCCAGGGCATCCGCATCAACTGCTCGGGTCGCCTCGGCGGTTCGGAAATCGCCCGCATGGAATGGTATCGCGAAGGTCGCGTGCCGCTGCACACGCTGCGCGCCGACATCGACTACGGTACCGCCACGGCCTTCACCACCTTCGGCACCTGCGGCGTGAAGGTGTGGGTGTTCAAGGGGGAGATCATGGCGCACGACCCGATGGCGCACGACAAGCGCGCCGAGGAAGCCGCGCCGCAACGTACGCCGGCGCGTGTCGAGCGCTCCGAGCAGAGGGACGCGTAAGTCATCATGCTGCAACCCAAGCGCACCAAATACCGCAAGGCGTTCAAGGGCCGCATCCACGGCGCGGCCAAGGGCGGCTTCACCCTCGACTTCGGCTCCTATGGGCTGAAGGCGATGGAGCCGGACCGCCTGACCGCGCGCCAGATCGAGGCGGCCCGCCGCGCCATCACACGCCACATGAAGCGTGCCGGCCGCGTCTGGATCCGAGTGTTCCCGGACGTTCCGGTGTCGAAGAAGCCGGCCGAAGTCCGCATGGGCTCCGGCAAGGGTGCGCCGGAATTCTGGGCGGCCCGCGTGAAGCCCGGCCGCGTGCTGTTCGAGCTCGAGGGCGTGCCGGTGACGGTGGCTCGCGAAGCTCTGGCGCTCGCCGCTGCCAAGCTGCCGATCAAGACGCGCTTCATCGCGCGCGTCGGCGCCTAGGGACGAGGAGAGCAAGATGAAGGCCAGCGATCTGCGCCCCAAGAGCAATGACGAGCTCAAGACCGAGCTCGGCAACCTGCGTAAGGAGGCGTTCAACCTGCGCTTCCAGAAGGCCGGGGGCCAGCTTCAGAAGACTGCCCGCGCGCGCCAGGTCAGGCGCGACATCGCCCGCATCAAGACGGTGCTGGGCGAGAAGGCTGCGGGTTAAGGAGTCGTAAATGCCGAAGCGAATTCTCGAAGGCGTCGTCGTCAGCGACAAGATGGACAAGACCATCGTCGTCAAGGTCGAACGGCGCGTTCAGCACCCGATCTACAAGAAGTTCATTCGTCGCTCGAAGAAGTACCACGCGCACGACGAAGCCAATGCGTTCAAGGGCAAGGTCGGCGAGATTGTGCGTATCCGCGAATGCCGCCCGCTGTCCAAGACCAAGAGCTGGGAAGTTCTGGTCGAAGGCGCGAAGGCTTAGCCGGTCGGAGCAGAAGTCATGATTCAGATGCGAACCAATCTCGAGGTCGCCGACAATTCCGGTGCCCGTCGAGTCCAGTGCATCAAGGTGCTGGGCGGCTCCCGCCGCAAGTACGCCAGTGTCGGCGACGTCATCGTCGTGTCGATCAAGGAAGCCATTCCGCGCGGCCGCGTGAAGAAGGGCGAGGTCCATCGCGCCGTCGTGGTGCGCACCTCGTTCCCGCTGCGCCGGGTCGACGGTAGCGCCATCCGCTTCGATCGCAACGCGGCGGTCCTGATCAGCAAGCAGGACGAGCCGATTGGCACCCGTATCTTCGGACCGGTGACGCGCGAACTGCGCGCCAAGAAGTTCATGAAGATCATCTCGCTCGCTCCGGAGGTGCTCTAAGCCATGACCAACAAGCTCAAGATCCGGAAGGGTGACCGGGTGAAGGTCATCACCGGCCGCAGCAAGGGCAAGGTGGGCGACGTGCTCCGCGTCCTGCCTGTCGAGCAGCGCGTCGTGGTGTCGGGCGTGAACGTCATCAAGCGCCACACCAAGCCGAGCCGCACCGAAGCCGGCGGCATCATCGAGCGCGAGGCGTCGATCCACGTGTCGAACGTCGCCCTGCTCGATCCGAAGTCCGACAAGCCGACCAAGGTCGGTTTCAAGTTCCTGGAAGACGGCCGTAAGGTGCGCTTTGCGCGCGCCTCCGGCGAGACCATAGACCGGTAGGAGACGGGTCAATGCCCGCGCGACTGCAAGAACGCTATTCCTCGACGATCCGCGAGGCCCTCACGAAGGAGTTCGGTTACAAGAACACCTTCGAAGTGCCGAAGCTCGACAAAGTCGTCATCAACATGGGCGTCGGCGAAGCGGTCAATGACCGCAAGGCCGTCGACGGCGCTGTGGCCGACCTGACGGCGATCACCGGCCAGAAGCCGGTCGTCACCAAGTCGCGCATCTCGATTGCGACCTTCAAGCTGCGCGAAGGTATGGCGATCGGCGCCAAGGTCACACTGCGCCGTGACCGCATGTTCGAGTTCGTCGACCGCTTGGTGAACATCGCCCTGCCGCGCGTCCGCGACTTCCGCGGCCTGAACGGCAAGTCGTTCGACGGCCGGGGCAACTTCGCCATGGGCCTGAAGGAACAGATCGTGTTCCCCGAGATCGAGTACGACAAGGTCGACATGGTCCGGGGCATGGACATCATCATCTGCACGACTGCGAAGACGGACGCGGAAGCCAAGGCGCTTCTCCGTGCTTTCGACTTCCCGTTCGTGAACTGAGGCCGGAGAAAGAAATGGCCAAGACGAGTTCAGTCGAGAAGAACAACCGGCGCGCCAAGATGGCGAAGCAGTACGCCGCCAAGCGCGCCAAGCTCAAGGCGATGGCTGTCGACGACAAGCTTACGCCGGAAGAGCGGTTCGGGGCGCGTATCAAGCTCGCCGAGCTGCCGCGCAACTCTTCGCCGACGCGCATCCGCAATCGGTGCGAGCTGACCGGCCGTCCGCGCGCCGTGTATCGCAAGTTCAAGCTGTCGCGCGTCGCGTTGCGTCAGCTGGCGTCGCTGGGCGCTTTGCCCGGCGTCGTGAAGTCGAGCTGGTAACGGGGGACCGTAGACCTATGGCGATGACAGATCCCGTCGGCGATTTGCTGACCCGCATCCGCAACGGCCAGTCGGCGCGCCTCGACAGCGTGACCGTGCCGGCGTCGCGCTTGCGGTCGAGTGTGCTCGATGTGCTCCAGCGCGAAGGCTATATCCGCGGCTGGTTCGAAGAAGAACTGCGGCCGGGCGTGAAGGAACTTCGCGTCGAGCTGAAGTACGATAACGGCCGTCCGGTCATCAAGGAGATCAAGCGAGTCTCCACCCCGGGCCGCCGCGTCTATTCGAAGATCCGCGAGCTGCCGCGCCACTTCAACGGCCTCGGCATCTCGATCCTCTCCACGCCGCGCGGCGTCATGTCGGACGCCGAAGCGCGCGCCGCCAATGTCGGCGGCGAAGTCATCTGCAAGGTGTTCTAGCCATGTCGCGCGTCGGCAAAAATCCGGTTCCGATCCCGGCCGGGGTCACCATCGACCTCAAGGGCCAGCACCTCAAGGCCAAGGGCAAGCGGGGCGAGCTGCAGCTCACTGTGCACGACGACGTCTCGGTTGCCCGGGAAGGCGACGCGCTCGTCTTCAAGCCGCGCACCGAAAGCCGCCGTGCGCGCATGCAGTGGGGCACGGCGCGCAACCTGGCGAACAATATCGTCCGGGGCGTGTCCGAGGGCTTCACGATCAATCTCGAGATCAACGGCGTCGGTTATCGCGCCCAGGCCGATGCCAAGATGCTGAAGATGCAGCTCGGCTTCAGCCATGACGTCGAGATTCCCATCCCGGCCGGCATCCAGATCAAGGCGCTGAAGCCGACCGAGATCGAGATCAGCGGCTCCGATCGCCAGCGGGTCGGCCAGATCGCGTCCGAGATCCGCAGCCTGCGGCCGCCGGAGCCCTACAAGGGCAAGGGCATCAAGTACTCGACCGAGACGATCCGGCGCAAAGAAGGCAAGAAGAAGTAGAGGCGAGATCCATCATGTCCGATCGCAACGCTCTTTTCGCCCGCCGCCAGCGGCGCACGCGCTACGCGCTGCGCCAGGCTGCCGGCGGTCGCCCGCGCCTCAGCGTGTTCCGCTCGGGCAAGCACATCTACGCCCAGGTCATCGACGACCGGAAAGGCCTCACGCTGGCCGCCGCCTCGTCGCTCGACAAGGACATCAAGGGCAAGCTCAAGACCGGCGCCGACAAGGGTGCGGCTGCCGAAGTCGGCAAGCTGATCGCCCAGCGCGCCGTTGCAGCCGGCGTCAAGGAAGTGGTCTTCGACCGCGGCGGCTATATCTATCACGGCCGCGTGGAAGCGCTGGCCAATGCCGCCCGCGAGGGCGGTCTGTCGTTCTGATCGGGAGTTAGTGCACATGGCTCGTTCACCCGGTGGTTCCGGCCGTTCCCCGCGCGAGCGCGAGAGGGGCCGCGATCGCGATCGCGACGAGGAAAACGAACTGACCGACAAGCTGGTCACCATCAATCGCGTCGCGAAGGTCGTGAAGGGCGGCCGGCGTTTCGCCTTCGCGGCGATCGTCGTCGTCGGCGACCAGCGCGGTCGTGTCGGCCACGGCGCCGGCAAGGCGCGCGAGGTTCCCGAGGCGATCCGCAAGGCCACCGAGGCAGCCAAGCGCGGCCTGATCCGCGTGCCGCTGCGCGACGGCCGCACCCTGCATCACGACGTGCGCGGCCGCTTCGGCGCCGGCAAGGTGACGCTGCGGGCCGCTCCGGCCGGTACCGGCATCATCGCCGGCGGCCCGATGCGCGCCATCTTCGAGACGCTGGGCATCAAGGACATCGTCGCCAAGTCGGTCGGCACGTCCAACCCGCACAACATGATCAAGGCGACCTTCAAGGCGCTCGAGCAGCTCAACTCGCCGCGCATGGTGGCGACCCGCCGCGGCAAGAAGGTCGGTGACCTGCTCGGCCGTCGCGAGGACGCCGTCGCCGAAGCCGCCGCTTAAGGATCCGGACCATGGCCGAAGGCAAGAAGATCAAGATCACCCAGACCGGCAGCCACATCGGCCGCACGGAAGACCAGCGCGCGACGCTGGTCGGGCTGGGGCTGAACAAGCGCCATCGCAGCCGCGAGCTCGTGGATTCGCCCGAGGTCCGCGGCATGATCAACAAGGTGCGCCACCTGGTGCGCATCGACGAGGAAGCGCGCTGAGCCCAAGGGCGGCAGCGCAGAGGTAGAGAACGATGAGACTGAACCAGATCTCCGACAACCAGGGTGCCCGCAAGGCGCGCATGCGCGTCGGTCGCGGCATCGGCTCGGGCAAGGGCAAGACGTCGGGCCGTGGCGTCAAGGGCCAGAAGTCCCGTACCGGCGTGGCCATCAAGGGCTTCGAGGGCGGCCAGATGCCGCTCTACCGCCGCATTCCCAAGCGCGGCTTCCGGCCGCCGCATCAGAAGAGCTTCCAGGTGGTGAACCTCGGCGCGCTGCAGAAGGCGATCGACGACAAGAAGATCGACGCCGGCAAGCTGATCGACGCCGCGGCTATGCAGGCCGCCGGCCTGTTCAAGAACGCCGCGGACGGCGTGCGCCTACTTGGCAAGGGCGAGATCAAGACCAAGATCGAAGTGAAGGTCGCAGGCGCCTCGGCGTCGGCGATCGCCGCGGTCGAGAAGGCCGGCGGCAAGGTCGAACTGCCGCCCCAGCCCGTCGCCGAGGCGGCCTGAACCGGACGACGTCAATGGGGGCGTCGTGCCCCCTTTGTGCCGTTCACGCGTGAGGTTCCATGGCATCCGCCGCCGAGCAACTTGCATCCAATCTGAACTGGGGCGCGATCGGTAGGGCGACCGAGCTGAAGAAGCGGCTGTGGTTCACCGTGGCCGCACTCGTCGTCTTCCGTATCGGCGCCTACGTTCCGGTTCCCGGTGTCGATCCGCACGCCCTGGCGGAGATTTTCCGTCAGAACGCCGGCGGAATCGCCGGTCTCCTCGACGTGTTCTCCGGCGGCTCGATCGGCCGCATGTCGGTGCTGGCCCTCAGCATCATGCCGTACATCTCGGCCTCCATCATCATGCAGATCCTGACGACGGTCGTTCCGTCGCTCGAGGCGCTGAAGAAGGAGGGCGAGGCCGGCCGCAAGAAGATCAACCAGTACACCCGTTACGGCACGGTGATCCTGGCGGCCTTCCAGGCCTACAGCATCGCGATCGGCCTCGAGAGCCAGGTGGCGTCGTCGGGGCCCGTGGTGGTCGATCCGGGCCTGTTCTTCCGGTTCGTGACGACTGTCACCCTGGTCGGCGGAACGCTTTTCCTGATGTGGCTGGGCGAGCAGATCACCGCGCGCGGCGTCGGCAACGGCGTCTCGCTGATCATCTTCGCCGGTATCGTGGCGGCGCTGCCCGACGCGATGATCCAGACCTTGGAACTCGGCCGCACCGGCGCGCTGTCGGCGCTGTTCATCATCGCCCTGATCGTGGGCATCGTGGTGGTCGTTGCAGTCGTGGTGTTCGTCGAGACCGCGCAGCGGCGTATCGTGGTCCAGTACCCCAAACGCCAGGTCGGCAACCGCATGTATGGCGGCGAGGCCTCGCACCTGCCGCTCAAGATCAATACCGCGGGCGTCATCCCGCCGATCTTCGCCTCGTCACTGCTGCTGTTCCCGGCCACCATCGCGTCGTTCCAGGGCAACGCCGGCGAGCCGGGCTGGATGCAGTGGATGGCGACCTATCTCGGCCATGGCCAGCCACTCTATCTGTTGGCCTATGTCGGCCTGATCGTCTTCTTCTGCTTCTTCTACACGACCGTCGTCTTCAATCCGAACGACACGGCCGACAACCTCAAGAAGAACGGCGGTTTCGTGCCTGGCATCCGTCCCGGCAAGAACACCGCCGAGTATCTGGAATACATCCTCAATCGCCTGACCGTGATCGGCGCGCTCTACCTCTCGGCAGTCTGCATACTGCCTGAGCTGCTGATCGCCCGCGGTGGTGTGCCGTTCTACTTCGGCGGCACCAGCCTCCTGATCGTCGTGTCGGTGACCTTGGATACGGTGACGCAGATCCAGGCGCACCTGTTGGCACATCAGTACGAGGGCCTCATCAAGAAGGCTCGTCTGCGGGGGAAGGGGCGATGAACATCATCCTTCTGGGACCACCGGGCGCCGGCAAAGGCACCCAGGCCCAGCGGCTTCAGCAGGATCAGGGCCTGGTCCAGCTTTCGACGGGCGACATGCTGCGCGCGGCGGTGGCCTCGGGCAGCGAGCTCGGCCAGAAGGCCAAGGGCATCATGGAGCGCGGCGAACTGGTTCCGGACGCCCTCATGGTCGGCCTGATCGAGGACCGGATTGCCCAGCCCGACTGTGCCAAGGGTTTCATTCTGGACGGCTTCCCGCGGACCGAGGCCCAGGCCAAGGCGTTGGACCAGATGCTGGCCAAGACGGCTAAGAAGCTCGACCGGGTGGTCGAGATGGAAGTCGACGAGAAGGCGCTGACCGAGCGCATCGTCGGCCGGTTCTCCTGCGCCAAGTGCGGCGCGGGATACCACGACAAGTTCAAGCGGCCCAAGGTCGAAGGGGTCTGCGACGTCTGCGGTTCTAAGGAGTTTTCCCGCCGCAAAGACGATAATGCAGAGACCATGAAGACACGTATGGCCGCTTACCGCGCCCAGACCGAGCCCCTGTTGCCCTACTACAGCGCCCGCGGGGTGCTGCGGAAGGTCGACGGGATGGCCGAGATGGACGACGTTTACCGCCAGATCACAGGGGTTTTGGCGGGGGCTTGACAAGGGTGAGTTCCGTTGACTCGGGGGCGCAGGTACATATAATCGCGCGCTTTTCCGGGGCCAGCGGAACATGTGACGGGCGCGCGTGAGCGCGCCATAAGTCTTTGAAGGAGTTAGGACTTTGGCTCGTATAGCCGGTGTGAACATTCCGACCGCCAAGCGCGTGGTGATCGGGCTCCAGTACATCCACGGGATCGGTCCGGCGAAAGCCAAGGAGATCTGTGGAAAAGTCGGGATCGACCAGTCGCGGCGCGTGAACACGCTGAGCGACGACGAGGTCATCCGCATCCGTGAGACCATCGACCGTGACTATACGGTCGAGGGCGACCTGCGCCGTGAAGTGGCGATGAACATCAAGCGATTGATGGACCTCGCCTGCTATCGCGGCCTGCGGCACCGCCGCGGCCTGCCGGTCCATGGCCAGCGCACGCATACCAATGCGCGCACCCGCAAGGGTCCGGCCAAGCCGATCGCCGGCAAGAAGAAAGTCACGAAGTAAGTCGAGGGGAACCGAATCATGGCCAAGGCTGCAGCCGCTTCGGGCGCCACCGCCGGCGCGCGTCCTCGTCGCAAGGAACGCAAGAACATCATCGCGGGCGTCGCGCACGTGAACGCCTCGTTCAACAACACGATCGTCACGATCACCGACGCGCAGGGCAACACCATCGCCTGGTCGTCGTCGGGCCAGCAGGGCTTCAAGGGGTCGCGCAAGTCGACCCCGTTCGCCGCCCAGATGGCGGCGGAGAACGCCGGCCGCAAGGCGATGGAGCACGGCATGCGCACCCTCGAGATCGAGGTGCGCGGTCCGGGTTCGGGACGTGAGTCGGCGCTGCGTGCGCTGCAGGCCGTCGGTCTCGCCGTCACCGCGATCCGCGACGTGACGCCGATCCCGCACAACGGCTGCCGTCCGCCCAAGCGTCGTCGCGTCTGAGTTCGATTTCGAGTGGAGGCGGCGCCTGCGGCGCCGCCCGCTCCTGAGAAATGTGTCGCGATTCCTGCGGGAGTCGCTGAAACCACCGGTCTAGAGAGGTAGCCCTCGTGCTTCAGAAGAACTGGCAGGACCTGATCAAGCCGGAGAAGCTTGTCACCGAAGCCGGCGTCGATCCGGGTCGCGTCGCGACCATCGTCGCCGAGCCGCTCGAGCGCGGCTTCGGTCTCACGCTCGGCAATGCGCTGCGCCGCGTCCTGTTGTCGTCGCTTCAGGGTGCCGCCGTCACGTCGATCAAGATCGACAACGTGCTGCATGAGTTCTCGTCGATCCCGGGCGCTCGGGAGGATGTGGTCGACATCGTCCTCAACATCAAGGCCATGGCGGTGAAGATGCAGGGCGATCGCCCGCAGCGTCTGTACCTGCGCGCCGTCGGCCCGGGTGAGGTGACGGCCGGCATGATCGAACTGCCCGGCGACGTCCAGATCATGGATCCCAAGCACCTGATCTGCACGCTCGACGACGGCGCCTCGATCTCGATGGAGCTGATGGTCGCCACCGGCAAGGGCTACGTCCCGGCCTCGGCGAACCGCCCCGAAGATGCGCCGATCGGCCTGATTCCGATCGACTCGGTGTTCAGCCCGGTCAAGCGCGTTTCCTACAAGATCGAGAACAGCCGCGTCGGTCAGGTCACCGACTACGACCGCCTGTCGATGACGGTCGAGACCAATGGCACCACCCGTCCGGACGACGCCGTCGCCCTGGCGGCGCGCATCCTCCAGGACCAGCTGCAGCTCTTCATCAACTTCGAGGAGCCGCGCGAGGTCCGCAAGGAAGAGCAGCAGGACGACTTCCCGTTCAACCGCAACCTGCTGCGCAAGGTCGACGAGCTCGAACTGTCGGTTCGTTCGGCCAACTGCCTGAAGAACGACAACATCATCTACATCGGCGATCTCGTGCAGAAGACCGAAGCGGAGATGCTGCGTACGCCGAACTTCGGCCGCAAGTCGCTGAACGAGATCAAGGAAGTGCTGGCCGGCATGGGCCTCCACCTGGGCATGGAAATCCCGGGCTGGCCGCCGGACAACATCGAAGAGATGGCCAAGCGGCTTGAAGAGCCGTACTAGGCCGACAGAGGGAAATAAGTCATGCGTCACGGAAATCGCGGCCGGAAATTCCACCGCACGGCAGAGCATCGCAAGGCGATGTTCTCCAATCTCGCGGGTGCTCTCATCAAGCACGAGCAGATCACGACCACGCTGCACAAGGCGAAGGACCTGCGTCCGATCGTCGAGAAGCTGGTCACGCTCGGCAAGAAGGGTGGCCTGCATGCGCGTCGTCAGGCGATCGGCTTCCTGCGCGATCCCTACATCGCCGACAAGCTCTTCTCGACGCTCGGTCCGCGCTACTCCAAGCGCGCCGGCGGCTACCTGCGCGTGCTGAAGGCGGGCTACCGCTTCGGCGACGCCGCGCCGATGGCCGTGATCGAGTTCGTCGAGCGCGACGCCGAGGCCAAGGGCCAGGACAGCGGTCCGTCGGCCGAGGCCGGCGAGCAGCAGGCCGCGGCGTAAGCCCGACCTGATCCGCTGAACCGAATGGGAAGACGCCCGGCCTCGGCCGGGCGTTTTTCATTGGGCCTGGTTTTTCTTCGTCCAGGCGACGGGGTAGCGGTTGAAGCCGCGGAAGCGGGCACGGCCGCCGCGCTCCGGCGTGCCGTCACGGACGAGGCCGTCGAGGCTGGCGATCAGGCGGCCAATGGCAATGGTGCCTTCGAGCCGCGCCAGCACCGCACCGAGGCACATATGGACGCCCGACCCGAAGGCGAAGTGCCGGTTGGGCTCGCGGCCCGCATCGAACCGATCCGGATCGGTGAATTGCGCCGGATCTCGGTTGGCGGCGCCGATGCCGATATGGAGGTAGGTGCCGGCGGCCAGCCGCTCGCCGCCGATCTCGAGGTCGGCCGTCAGCCGGCGGTTGCCGAGCTGGTTGGAGCTCTCGAAGCGCAAGCCTTCCTCGATGCAGCTTTTCAGCAGCGCCGGGGTGTCCCGCAGCCGCTTCATCTCGTCCGGAAAACGCAGCAGGGCATCGATCGTGTTGCCGATCAGGTTGGTCGTGGTCTCGTGGCCGGCGTTCAGCAGGAAGATGCAGTTCTGCACCAGCTCGTCATGACTGAGGCGCTCGCCGTCGATTTCGCCATGGATCAGTGTGCCCAGCACGTCCTGGTCGTCGGCCGGGCGTCGGCGGCGGACGGCGATCAGCTCGTCCAGATAGGCCGAGAACTCGGCGACGGCGGCATTGCCGGCGGCCTGGCGCTCCGGCCCCGCCACGGGCTCCAGTGCACCCAGGATGGCCAGGGAGTAACGCCGGAAGGGTCCGCGATCACCCGCCGGGACCCCCAGCATGTCGCAGATCACCTCGACGGGCAGGCGAAAGGCAAAGTCCTCGACCAGATCCATGCGGCCGACGTCGGCATGCTGGGCGATCAGCTCGTCGACGATCGCCTCGATCCGGGGTTGCAGCGACGCCAGCGCCCGTGGCGTGAAGGCCGCCGCCAGGAGCTTGCGGACGCGGCCGTGCAGGGGCGGATCGTTGAACACCAGGCTGGTGGTGTGATGGCGATAGAGCGGGGTGCCGACGCCGAACTTGGGGCCGAATTCGGCCTTCTTGTCGGAGCTCATGCGCTGGTCGCGATAGCAGACGGCGACATCGGCATAGCGGGAGAGGAAGACGCTGCCGTCGGGCAGCCGCTTCAGCGGGGCGAAGCGGCGCAACGCGTGGTAGCGCGGAAAGGGATCGTCGAGGAAGGCACGATCGAGGGCAGCGAGGTCGAAGCGTTCGGCGAACGCCCGGGCCTCGTCCTCGGGCAGCTCGACCAGGCCGTTGCTCAAGCGGGCGCTCAGAACTGCTCCTCCGTGAGCGCGAAGACCGTACGGCCGGCCGCCTTGAGCGGCCCGAGCTGGGCGAGCGCCGGCGGCAGGATCACCTCGGCAAAGAAGCGGGCAGTGACCAGCTTGGCTTCGAGGAAAGCCGGATCGCCGTCGCGGGCCGCGAGCTTGGTCTGAGCCACCAGTGCGCTCCTGGCGAGCAGCCAGCCGCCCAGCGCCGTGCCGGCCAGCCGCAGGAAGGGCACGGAGCCCGCCAGGGCATTGACGAGTTCGGCCTTCACCGACTGCGCCACCCACTTCGTGGCGTCTTCCAGGGCATCCGCCGAAGCGGCGACGCCGGCCGCGATCGCCGCCAGGTCGTCGCCCGGAGCGCCCTTCATTTCCTCGACGAGGGCGCGCATCTCGGCCACCAGGGCGAGCATCGTCTCGCCCCCGTCCTTGGCGACCTTGCGGCCCACCAGGTCGCGCGCCTGGATGCCGTTGGTACCCTCGTAGATCGGCAGGATGCGGGCGTCGCGGAGGTGCTGGGCGGCGCCGGTCTCCTCGATGAAGCCCATGCCGCCGTGGATCTGCACGCCGGTCGAGGCGATCTCGTTGCCGAGATCGGTGAACCAGGCCTTCACGATCGGGATCAGGAGATCGACGCGGTCCTGCGTCCTGCGGGACATCTCCTTGTCCGGCTGCTTCAAGGCTCCATCGATGCCGGCGGCGGTGTAGTAGCCGAGCGCTCGCATGGCCTCGATCTGCGCCCGCATGGACATCAGCATGCGCCGCACGTCGGGATGATGGACGATCGACACGGGTTGCGGCTGCGGGCTGCCGTCGTCCTTGGATTGCACGCGGGTGCGGGCGAAGGCGGCGGCCTGCTGGTAGGCCCGTTCGGCGATCGCCAGGCCCTGGATGCCGACCGAGAGGCGGGCGTTGTTCATCATGGTGAACATGTAGGAGAGGCCGCGGCCTTCCTCGCCGACCAGGTAGCCCACGGCGCCGCCATTGTCCCCGAAGGACATGACGCAGGTCGGGCTGCCGTGGATGCCGAGCTTGTGCTCCAGCGACACGCACTTCAGGTCATTGCGCTTGCCGAGCTTGCCATCGGCGCCGACCAGGAACTTCGGGACGATGAACAGCGAGATGCCGCGTACCCCCGCCGGCGCGTCCGGTGTGCGCGCGAGCACCAGATGGACGATGTTCTCGGCCATGTCGTGCTCGCCATAGGTGATGAATATCTTCTGGCCGGTCACCAGGTAGTGGTCGCCGGTCTTCACGGCGCGGCTCTTGAGCTGGCCGAGATCGGAGCCGGCCTGGGGCTCCGTGAGGTTCATGGTGCCGGTCCACTCGCCCGAGATCATCTTGGGCAAATAGGTGGCTTTCTGGTCGACCGAGCCGTGATGGTGCACGGCATCGATGGCCCCCTGGTTGAGGAGCAGCACCAGGCCGAAGCCCATGTTGGCGGCCTGCCACATCTCCTGCACGGTGGTGGCCAGCAGCCACGGCATACCCTGGCCGCCGAACTCGGGATCGAACGGCAGGGAGTTCCAGCCGCCTTCGACGAATTCCTTGTAGATCGCAGCAAAGCCGGGCGCCGTCCGCACCACCCCGTTCTCGAGCTTGGCGCCGACCTTGTCGCCGTCGCGATTGAGCGGCGCCAGGCCGTTGCCGGCGAGCTTGGCCGCCTCTTCGAGCACGGCATCGATCGTGTCGTCGGTCGCATGCTCGTAGCCTGGCAGGGCGGCGACACCGGCAAGGCCTGCGACCTCGCGCAGCGCGAAACGCATGTCGGCCAGGGGGGCGGAATAAGTCATGTTCTGCGATCCTCCGGGCCGCAATATGCCGCGCTCGGTCGCTTTTGGCGACCGGCTCGGCTACCTTGGCGTCAACATGACCACGCCCGTTCTGCTCGCTATTGATGGCCCGCGCGCCACGATCACCCTCAACGATCCCGCCAAGCACAACCGCCTCGAGCCGGGCGGTCTGCGACTCCTCCGCGAGGCGGTCGAGACGGCCGACGCCGATCCGAACATCCGCGTCACGGTGATCACCGGGGCGGGCGACAAGACTTTCTGCTCCGGCTACGACCTGGGCTCGATCCCGGCCGGAGAGCGCCGCAACGAGGGCGGTGACGACCACAGCTTCGAGAAGGTCATGGACCGTATCGAAGCCATGCGGATGCCGACGCTGTGTGCGCTGAATGGCGGCGTCTATGGCGGCGCGACCGATCTGGCGCTGGCCTGCGATTTCCGGCTGGGCGTGAAGGGCATGCGGTTCTTCATGCCGGCGGCGCGCTTTGGCCTGCACTACTACCCGAGCGGGCTCAGGCGCTACACCCAGAAGGTGAGCCCGAGCTTCGCCAAACGCGCCTTCCTGCTGTCGGAGGATTTTCACGACAAGGAGCTTCTGGCCGTGGGCTACCTCGACTGGCTGGTCGAGCGGGACGAATTCAAGGCCAAGGTCGACGAGAAGGCGGCCCGGCTGGCCACCCTGGCGCCACTGTCCATGGCCGGGATGAAGCGGGCCATCGAGCAGTTTGCCCAGGCGGCGCCGGATGAGTCGTCGATTCGTCAGAGCGCCAAGGTCTGCGCCAGCTCGGAAGACCTGCGCGAGGGGCTGGCAGCCCTGAGCGAACGCCGGACTCCCGCCTTCAAGGGCCGTTGACCTCCAGATAGGCGGGGGCTACAGCCTGGATAGAGGATGCACCCGCTCGGCAATTTGTCGTTTTGGAGGCATTTGGCTTTTATCTTTCTTACGATCGGCCATGTTTATCCCAGGCGACTGAAGTATGTTGCTCACGGCCGGGATACCGAGATATGGCCGCTCTACTAAACAGATCATGCAACGCCGCTTAGCCGCTATCGTCCACGCCGACCTCGCCGGGTTCACCCGGATGATGGAAGGGGCCGAAACCCGTACTTTCCGCCACCTCAAGTCCGCCCAGATCGATGTCTGGCGCCCGGCGATCGACGCCGGACGCGGCCGGCTGGTCGGGACCGCGGGCGATGCCATGCTGGCGGAGTTCGGCTCCGCCGTATCGGCCGTGGCCGCTGCCATCGACATTCAGGAGCGCATGGCGCGCTTCAACGAGCAGCTGGACGAGAACCAGCGCATGCTGTTCCGGATCGGTGTGCATCTCGGCGAGGTGATCATCGACGACGAGGACCAGAATATCTTCGGCGACGGCGTCAATCTGGCGGCCCGCATCCAGACCATTGCCGAGCCCGGCGGCATCGCGGTGTCCCGCGCCGTGCGCGATCTCGTCGAGCTGCGCGTCGAATACGCCTTCCACGACGGCGGCGAGCATCAACTGAAGAACGTCAGCCGGTCGGTGCAGGTGTTCCACGTCCGGCATGCCCGCCAGGCGCCCGGCACGACGACGCGGATGATCCCGCAGATCACCCTGCGCTTCGAGGGGCCCGATTCGGCCGGCCGAAAGCACCTCTTCGAAGTGGCGATGGAGAAGCTGGTCAGCCAGCCGCAGGGCATGTTCATCGGCCGCGCCGCCGATCAGTGCGAACTGGTCGTTCCTCACCCCACGGTCTCGCGCCGCCATGCCAAGCTCTCCCTCGCGAACGAAGGACTGGTGGTGGAGGACCTCGGCTCGACCAACGGCACGGCCGTGAACGGTGCCGTGCTCAAGGCCGGCGCCCCGGTGGCTCTCCAGGCGGGCTCCAAGCTGCGGCTCGGCGACGTCGAGCTGATCATCCAGCACATCTAGCCGCCGCCGGCGCCGCCATGAACGACACCATCAAGAGTCAGCCCGGCGACCAGGCCAGCCCGCTGCCGCCGGATGTCGACTATGTCGCCCTGAAACCCGGCCAGACGATCGGCCGGTACGAGATCCTGGCGGTGCTGGGGCAGGGCGGCTTCGGCATCACCTACCGGGCGCGCGACGTTCAGCTCGATCGCGAGGTCGCGATCAAGGAATACCTGCCGTCGGCGCTGGCTGTCCGGCAGGATAGCGCCACCGTACTGCCGCGCTCGACCAAGATGGCCGACGATTTCGGCTGGGGGCGCGATCGCTTCGTCACCGAGGGCCGCACGCTCGCCAGCCTGCATCGCGTGCCGGCGATCGTGCATGTCTTCGACTTCCTCGAAGCCAACGGCACGGCCTACATCGTCATGGAGCTGCTGAGCGGCGAGACGCTCGAAGACCGGATTTCCCGGAACGGCAGGCTCACCCCGGAGGAGGTCGACCGGATCCTGTGGCCCTTGCTCGACGGCCTGGAGCAGGTGCACAGCGCGGGCTTCCTGCATCGCGACATCAAGCCGGCCAATATCCTGCTCGACGCCAACGGCAACCCGACCCTGATCGACTTCGGCGCCTCGCGCGCCGCCATGGTGGGCCGTACCGCGGCGATGACGGCCATCTTCACGCCGGGATACGCCGCCGCCGAGCAGATGACCTCGGCCAAGCAGGGGCCCTGGTCCGATATCTACGGCCTCGCGGCCACAATCTATCACGCCATCACCGGCAAGACGCCGCCCAACGCCTTCGACCGCATGCTCGACGATACCTACGAGCCGTTGACGAAGGTAGCGCCTGCGGGTTTTGCGCCGGGCCTGCTGGCCGGCGTCGACGCCGGCCTCGCGGTGGCCGCGCGCGACCGGCCGCAGTCGATCGCCGGCTGGCGGCCGATCCTCGGCATGACCTCGGCGCCGGAAGCCGGCGCGACGGTCGTCATGGGCAAGGAAAGTGCGCCACCCACCACCGTGTCGCGCGTGTCCGTGCTGGGCGCGCCGACCGTCGTGGAGCGGCCGGCGACGGCGCCGTCCGAGGAACCCAAGAAGAAGACCGGCCTGTGGATTGCCATTGCCGCGGTCGTCCTGCTGGCGCTGGGCGGGGGCGGCTACTACGCAATGGCGACGCGCGGCCCCGATCCTGAAATGGTGAAGGCGAAGGCTGCGGCCGAATCGGCGGAAGCCGAGCGGCGCAAGGCCCAGGAAGAGGCCGAGAAGCTCCGCGCGGAGAGGGCCGAGCAGCAAGCCAAGGCCAAGGCCGAGCAGGACGCCAAGGACAGGACGGAAGCCCAGCGCAAGATCGAGGAAGATGCGCTGCGCAAGGCCGAGGCCGCTTTCGCGGAGAAGAAGCGCCTCGAAGACGAGGCCCGGCAGAAAGCCGAAGCGGACGAGGCAGCCCGAAAGAAGGCGGCTGAGGATGCACGCAAGGCGGCCGAATTCGCCGCCGGCAACTTCGATCATTTCGGCAAGACCCTGAACCTGATCGTCCTCAAGGACCGTCCTGGGGAGATCCGACTGCAGGGCGCCGACTCGGTGGACGATCCGGACATCCACAAGCTCGCGGTAAATTCATTGGCGGAGCAGACGCGGAACCTGCGATGCCGTCAGACGGATCGCCTGACCGACGGGACACCGCTCTATCGTTGCCTCATCACCAAGCGGACCGCCAAGGAGCCGCTGGCCGATGCGCCGGATTCCGATCGCGACGATGTGGCCTTGACCTTCATCAAGACGGGCCTGCTGCTGGCTTCTTGCGATGCGCCGCGCTCCTATTCGGAAGCCGAGGACGATGCGCGCGCGCGCAAGCTGTATCTTTGGGGTAGAGTGAACATAGCTGAGTACAAACGGAGATGTGCAAGATGACAGCTTTGACTGCCGACTCGCCGGCACGCCTTTTCAGAAAGATTGCCGTCCGCGTCGTCGGCATGATTGCCGCTCTCGGCCTCGCCACGGGTTGCATGTCCGACGATCAGGGCCGGCCGTCTAACCAGGCGACGGGCACCCTCGTGGGCGCAGCATTGGGCGGCGTCGTCGGCGGCCTCGCCTTCGGTTCGGTCGGCGGCGTCGTCGGCGGTGCGCTGATCGGCGGTCTGGCCGGTAACCTCGTTGGCCGCGCGCTCGACGACCAGGAGCGCCGCCGTCTCGCCGAGGCGACCCAGAGCGCCTTCGTCGCCGAGACGAACGTGCCAACCACTTATACGGTCGAGCCGACAAAGTCCTCGTCCTCGTCGGCGCCCCCGACAATCGTCGGGGCCAAGCCCGTTGCGGCGGCCTCCACCCGCGCCGACGGCAGCACCTGCCGGCCGATCGAGCTGACGGCGACCAAGAACGGTCAGACCACGACCGAGACCACGACGTTCTGCAAGTCGGCGGGATCGCAGGAGCTGAAGCCCGTCTCGGTCTGATCAACTACATTTGACGGAAGGGGCCGGCGATCTCCGATCGCCGGCCCTTTCTTTTTCCCGGTCTTTTTCCGGAATCGGATCTTTTACAGGGATCGGGCATCAAGACTGGCAAGGACGACACAACTCCGACATGTTTGCCGGCGAGGAGTAACGAATGGTTGGCAATCCGAAAGCAGCGAAGCTCAGGGCCCTTTTGGCCGAGGGCGAGTTCATTCTGGCGCCCGGAATCTTCGACGGCATTTCCGCGCGAGTTGCCGATCGCATGGGCTTCCCGGCGCTTTACATGACGGGTTACGGCGCTACCGCGTCCATGCTGGGCCTGCCCGATGCCGGCCTTGCGACCTATTCCGATATGGTCGGTCGCGCCGAAATGATCTGCTCGGTGGTCGAGACGCCGCTGATCGCCGATGCCGACACGGGCTATGGCGGGCTGCTGAACGTGCAACGCACGATCCGTGGCTATGAAGCCGCCGGTGTGGCGGCGATCCAGATCGAGGATCAGGAGATGCCCAAGAAGTGCGGTCATACGCCCGGCCGCCGGGTCGTTCCGGCCGAGGACATGGTGCTCAAGATCAAGGTGGCGGCCGAGGCGCGTCGCCATGAGGAGACGCTCATCGTCGCCCGCACCGATGCCCGTACCGCGCATGGCCTCGACGAGGCGCTACGCCGCGCCCGGCTCTACGAAGAGGCCGGGGCGGACGTGATCTTCGTCGAATCGCCGGAGTCCGACGCCGAGCTGGAGCGTATCGGGCGCGAAGTCAGCAAGCCGCTGCTGGCCAACATGGTCGAGTTCGGCAAGACACCCCGGGTCGAGGTCGACCGGCTGAAGAAATGGGGCTTCGACCTGGCAATCTATCCCGGCCTTGGTTTCAGCGTCGCCGCCGAGGCGATGCGGCTGGCCTGGACCCATCTCAAGGAACAGGGCACCAGCAACGGCGTTGAGGTGCCGCAGTACAAGGGCATGCACGAACTGATGGGCTTCGCCGAGGTCTGGGACTTCGAGAAGCGTTGGGCGCAATGAACGGCAACAACGGTAACAGGCAATTCTTCGAGATGCTGTCGCGCCTGCCGGCGCGCGTCTGGCTGCAGGCGGCGGTGGCGCTGATCGGCTTCATCGTGCTGGCGGTGCTGGGGTTCGCTGTGATCGCCGGCGTGGCGGCGGTTGTCCTGATCGTCCTGTTGGGCTTCAAGGCCAAGACCTGGATCATGAGCCTGTTCCGCCGCCCGCCGCCGCCGGAGCCGCCGGCGCGGCCGGACCGCAAGGTGATCGACGTGCAGTACGAGATCGTCGACCGCAGCAACGATCGCACACCGCGCAACTAGGCGGCGGAAGATTGGCGACCCGCTTACAGGATCTGCGGGTGGGCACCGCCGTCGATCAGGATGCTCTGGCCTGAGATGTAGCCCGCGTGTGCACTGCAGAGATAGGCACATAGCCGGCCGACTTCCGAAGGGTCGCCGAAGCGCTTGGCCGGCAGCTCGGCCTTGCGCGCCGCCAGTGCCTCTTCCGGGCTGATACCTTTCTGCTTCGCCTGAAAGGTGAAGTTGCTGATCAGGCGGTCCGTGGCGAACGGACCGGGCAGGATGTTGTTGATCGTGACGTTGCGACCAACATGCTCGCGGACCAGCGTGCTGACGAGGCCGTGCAGGCCAGCCCGCGCCGCCGCACTCAGGCCCTGCACGTCGATCGGGTGACGCACCACGCTCGATGTGATGTTGACGACCCGGCCGAAGCCGCGGGCGGCCATACCTTCCAGAACGGCGGCGAGCATGGCGGCGGGTGCCCGCAGATTGCCGTCGAGGGCGCGGGTCCAGTCGTCGGCCGTAAAGCTCTTGAGACGGCCGGGCGAGGGGCCGCCGGCGTTGTTCACCAGGATATCGGGCGCCGGGCAGGCTGCGATCAGGGCGTCACGCACGGCGGCATCGCCGATGTCGCCCGCGACGGCCACAGCCCGCACACCATGGGCGGCGGCGATTTCGGCGGCGGCCTGCTGCAGCGGCGTAGCCGTCCGCGCGTTCAGTACCAGATCGACGCCTTCGGCCGCCAGCGCCTCCGCACAGGCCCGTCCCAACCCCTTGCTTGCGGCGCAAACGATGGCCTTCCGGCCGCGCAATCCGAGATCCATGGCGTCCCTCTCTCTTTGGCAACGGGCCTTTGACAATACCCTAGCCAATCCCTAGTCTAGTTCAAATAAGAACCAATGTTCCTGTAATGGAACAATACTGAGGTTAGGGATGGACAGAGCGCGCTACCTCAACCCGCATCAGGCCCGCGATCGCGAGCCGGACGACTATCAAAACCTCCTGGGTGACGCGATCGAGCGCGCCTATGCCGCCGGCGTGCATGACCTGCCGGGGTTGGTGGGCCGGCTGAACGAGGCGCGTGTGCCCTCGCCCAACGGCCAGTCCTGGACCGCCGAACTCTTCTGTCACGAGATGAAGCGCCTCGGCGCCTGAGGGAGGATCCGCATGACCCCGATCATCCAACAGGGCGTCACCCATCAGACCATCGACAAGCTGGTCGCCAAGGGCGTGCGCAACGTCTGGTATCCGATCTGCCCCTCGCATTTCCTGAAAGAGAAGCCGATCTCGCTCCGAAGGCTCGGCTACAAGGTCGTGCTGTGGCGCGACGAGGCGGGGCAGCCCGTCATGCTCGAGGACCACTGCCCGCATCGCGGCGCGCCCCTGTCGCTCGGCATCCTGATGGGGGATCGCATCGCCTGCGGCTATCACGGCGTGCAGGTGCGCAAGGATGGCACCGTGATGGTCGTGCCGGGCGCTCCGGGCAGCCGGCTGGAAGGCAAGCGCTGCGTGAAGTCGTTCCCGACACAGGAACATGCCGGCGTGGTCTTCGCCTATGTCGGCGACGAGCTGCATCCCGATCCCGTCGAGCTGAAGCTCCCCGAGCAGCTCACTTCGCCCGAATTCAGCTCGTTCCTCTGCTACTGCGAATGGGGAGGCGACTACCGTTACGTCTACGACAACGTCATGGACCCGATGCACGGGACGTTCCTGCACAAGCAGTCGCACTCCATGTCGTTCGGCGACTCGACGGCGAGCTTCCGGATCCGCGAAACCCCGACCGGCTTCGTCTTCGAGAAGGAAGGCCAGCGCAACGTCAACTTCGACTGGACGGAGTTCCTCGATACCGGAGCGCACTGGCTGCGGCTCGAGATCCCCTATCCGCCGACCGGTGGACCAGGTGGCAACTTCCACATCGTCGGGATCTACACGCCGATCGACGAACGGACGGCGGCCGTCTTCCATTGGCGCTGCCGCAAGGTCGAAGGCTGGCAGCGCGACGCCTGGCGCTTCCTCTACAAGAACCGGCTGGAGGCGCGACACTGGGCGGTGCTCGAACAGGATCGCGTCATGCTCGAGCAATTCGAGCCCGATGCCTTCCTGCGCGAGAACCTGTACCAGCACGATATGGGGGTCGCCCGGCTGCGGCGTGTCTTCCGCGTCAAGGCCGAGGCCCAGTTGAAGGCCCTGGAAGCCGCCGGCCATGCCGCCGCGCGGTGAAAGGGGCACCATGAGCGGAATCGAAGGCATCGACCGCATCGCCTACGGCGTCGACGATCTGGCGGCTTGCCGGCGCTTCTTCCTCGACTGGGGGCTGCGTCTGGTGGACGAACGAGCCGACGGCCTCGACTTCGAGAGCCTGAACGGCTGCGAGATCGCAATCCGCAAGGCCGATGATCCGTCGCTGCCGCCCGCCGTGGAGGCGGGGCCGACCCTGCGGCAAGTCGTCTGGGGTGTCGGCATTGAGACCGACCTGGCGGCACTGCGAGCGGCTCTGTCCGGTCAGCCGGGATTTGCCGAAAGTAACGGCGTGCTGTCCTGCATCGATCCCAACGGCATCGGCATTGCCTTTCGCGTGAGCCGCAAGCGGCCGATCGAGGTCGCCGGCACGCCGACCAATAGCTGGGGGCGGGCGATGCGCATCGACCAGCCGGCGGCCATCTACGAACGCGCCGAGCCGGTCGAAGTCGGCCACGTCGTATTCTTCACCGAGACCCTGGCCGAGACGACCCGCTTCTACGAGCAGCTGGGCTTCCGCCTGTCCGACCGCTATCCCGGTCGCGGCCATTTCCTGCGCTGTTCGACGCGCGGCGGCCACCACGATCTCTTCCTGCTGCAGCCGCCAGGCGCCAAGCGCGGCCTCAATCACGTGGCCTTCACCGTACGCGACATCCACGAGGTGATCGGCGGCGGCCTTCAGATGTCGCGCTGTGGCTGGGAAACCCAGCTCGGGCCGGGCCGGCATCCGATTTCGTCGGCCCTGTTCTGGTACTTCAAGAACCCGGCCGGCGCCCTGGTCGAATACTACGCCGACGAGGACGTGCTGACCGAGAATTGGCAGCCGCGCGATTTCGAGCCGGGGCCGACGATGTTCGCGGAATGGGCAATCGCCGGCGGCATCGACGGTAACACCCGTCGCCAGAAGTCCGCCGCGGCGCCTGAGCCGGCCAAATTCATCACGGAGAAGCGCTGATGAACGGCCCGTCGAACACGTCGTCCGGCAGGCCCCGCCTCGAATTCCGGGGCGTGACCAAGCGCTTCGCCAATCCCCGCCAAGGCGGCTTCGTCGTGGCGGTGGAGAATGTCAGCCTGTCGATCGCCGACGGGGAAGTCGTGTCGCTGATCGGTCCCTCGGGCTGCGGCAAGAGCACCTTGCTCAACATGGGATCGGGCCTCGATCCCGTGACCTCGGGCGAGGTCCATGTCGACGGCGAGCTGGTGAGCAAGCCCAACCGGCACGTCGCCTTCATGTTGCAGAAGGATCTGCTGCTGCCCTGGCGCACCATCGTCGAGAATGTCGAACTGGGGCAGGAGATCCAGGGTGTGACGTCGGCCGAGCGCCGCCGGCGGGCGCTGGACCTTCTTGCCAAGTGCCGGCTGACCGACTTCGTCGACCACTATCCGCACCAGCTCTCCGGCGGCATGCGCCAGCGTGCGGCGCTGGCCCGCACGCTGGCGGTCGATCCCAGCGTGCTGCTGATGGACGAACCGTTCTCTGCCCTCGATGCCCAGACCAAGATGGTGCTGCAGCAGGATCTCGGCCGCACCCTGGCCGATACGGCCAAGACGGCGCTGTTCATCACCCATGACCTCGTGGAGGCGGTGGCGCTTTCCGACCGGATCCTGGTGATGAGCCAGCGTCCCGGCACGATCATCACCGAGATTGCCGTCGACATTCCCGACCGGGACAACCCCATGAAGCGCCGGCAGCATCCCAAGGTCGGGGGCTTCGTCGTGCAGCTCATGAACCTGCTGCAGATCGAACAGGCGGCGGCATGAAGACGCGAGGCCACAAGAAACGGGTGAGGGGAGGCTGACGATGGCGATCGGATCATTTCGTCGACGAGCGCTTGGACGGGCATTGGGACGGACCTTGGCCGCGGTCGGCGTGGCCGCGTCGATGCTCGCAGGTATCGGCCAGGCCGCGGCGCAGGACGTCACCTATCTTTTGCCGGCGCCGCAGTCGCTGCCGGCCTTCGGGCCCTTCGTGCTCGCCCAGCAGCGCGGCTACTTCAAGGCGGAGGGCCTCAACGTCACCTTCCAGGTCGCCAAGGGCGGCGTCGACGTCGCCAAGCAGGTCGGCGCCGGCAATGCGGTGATCGGCGGCGGGATCGGCGACACCTCGATCATCGTGCGGCCGAACGGCGTGCCGGTGAAGACCGTTGCGTTGCTGGGCGGGGGCGCCCTGATGCAGCTCGTGATGGACAAGGACAAGGGGCTGCACACCGTCAAGGACCTCAAGGGCAAGACCATCACCGTGCTGGCCTACCAGGACACGACCTATTTCGCGCTGCTCGGCATGCTGGCGAGCCAGGGCATGACCAAGTCGGACGTGAATGCTCAGGCCGTCGGCCCGGTGAATGTCTGGAAGCTGTTCCTCTCCGGCCAGTCCGAGGCGCTCGCGTCGGTGCCCGACTGGACGGCGCAGATCATGCTGGCGAAGAAGAACATCGAGCTGATCCCCTCGGACCAGCTCTTCAAGAGCATGGCGCAGGCGATCATCGCCTCCGACGACACGATCAAGAAGAACCCCGAACTGATCCAGAAGATCGTGCGGGCGACGCTGAAGGGCATGAAGGACATCATGGCCGATCCGGCCGCCGCAGCTGCCGACTTCGTCAAGGCCACGCCCGAGCTTGCCGGCAAGGAGGACTACGTCGCGCTCTCCTTCAAGCTCTACAACCAGTATGTCTATGGCGGCCAGAAAGTGCTGGGCGAGATGGACGAAGCGCGTCTCTCCGCGCTGCAGGATTTCTACGCCAAGGAGGGCCTGATCCGGTCCAAGTCGCCGGTCCAGGACCTCTATACCAACCAGTTCGTCAAATGAGCGAGCTCGCGGCCACTCTCTCTCAGCCGGCCCTGCGCCGCATGATGATGGGCAGCGCCTTGCTGTTCGTCGTCTTCCTCGCGGCCTGGCAGTGGGGCCCGGGTCTGTTCGGGATCCCGACCTTCATTATTCCGCCGGCTAGCCTGGTCTGGGACGAGTTCCTGCAGATGCTGGCGCGCGATCGGCTGCTCTTCCATACGGGGATCACGGCGATGCAGGTCGGCATCGGCTTCATTCTCGGCGTGCTGTTGGGCATCCTGTGCGGCTTCGTGCTCGGCATGTCGCCGTCGGCGGAGTTCGTGCTGTCGCCCTATATCCTGGCGCTGCAGATCGCGCCCAAGGTGGCCTTCGCACCGCTGTTCATCATCTGGTTCGGCTACACGGTCTATCCGAAGATTCTCGTCTGTATCCTGATCGTCTTCTTCCCGGTGATGATCAATGTCCTGGGTGCGGTGCGCGCACTGGATCCGGACATCGTGCGGCTGGCGAAGTCGTTCACGGCGAGCCGCCTGCAGGTCTTCTGGAAGGTCGAGTTTCCGGCCGCCATGCCGCCCTTGTTCGCGGGCCTGCGCATTGCCGCGACTCTCGCGGTGATCGGCGTCCTGGTCGGCGAACTGGTCGGCGGCAATATCGGCCTCGGCTATCTCCTGGCCTTCGCCGAAGGTTCGGGCGATACGCCCAAGGTCTTCGTCACCATCATCCTGCTGACCCTGATCGGCATCGTGCTCTACGGCCTGGTCGTGGCCGTAGAGAAGCGGGTGCTGCACTACCTGCCGGCGCGGGCCCGGCTCGCGACATGAGCCTCGCCGGACGCACCATCGTCATCACCGGCGGCGGTCGCGGCCTGGGGCGCGCCTTTGCCGAGGCCTGCGCGGCCGCAAGCTCCGACGCGATTGTCGTGGCCGACATACGGGCCGACTGGGGTGAGGCGACGGCGGAGGCCCTCCGCAAGGCCGGCGCCGACGCCGCCTTCCTCGCCGTCGACCTCGGCGATCCGAAATCGATCGAGGCCTTTGCGGCCGAGGTTGAAGCCCGGTACGGCCGGATCGACGGGCTGGTGAACAACGGCGCCATCGCCACCGGGATCGGCGGCAAGACGTTCGAGGAGATCGAGGTCGAGACCTGGGACCGGGTGATGGCGGTCAATGTACGCGGTACCTGGCTGATGACGCGGGCAATGGCGCCGCTCTTGCGGAAATCCACGCTGGGGGGACGCATCGTCAACATCGCGTCGGATACCGCGCTGTGGGGCGCGCCGCGGCTGCTGCACTATGTCGGCAGCAAGGGAGCTGTGATCTCCATGACACGGTCGCTGGCGCGCGAGCTGGGGCCGGACGGGATTGCCGTCAACGCCATTGCACCGGGGCTGGTGCTGGTCGAGGCGACCGAATACGTGCCGCCTGAGCGGCACCGGCTGTATGTCGATGGCCGCGCCATGCAGCGCCCGCAGATGCCGGACGACGTCACCGGTGCGGTGGTGTTCCTGCTGGGGCAGGGCGCCGGGTTCGTGACCGGCCAACTCCTGCCGGTCAACGGTGGCTTCGTTTTCAACTGAGACTGGGACATGGCAAGCGATCTGCAAACGACCGAGAACAAGTACATCGTGCCGGCGCTCGCGCAGGGGCTCGGCATCCTGTCCCTGTTCGGTGGCGAGCGTCGCAGCTTCACGGCGCCGGAGATCGCCAAGGAGCTTGGGCTGCCGCGCACCACGGTCTTCCGCCTGCTGCAGACCCTGCAGTCGATGGACTACCTGCGATGCGACGAGAACAAGCGCCATTTCAGCCTGGGGCCGGCGCTGCTCAGCCGCGGCTTCGAGTATCTCGCCTCGCTCGACATGGTCGAGGTGGCGCAGCCGATTTTACAGGAGCTGCGGGACCACACCGGCCTGTCGACCCACATGGCGGTGCGCGACGGTCGCGACGTGGTCTATGTCGCACGCTTCCCGGCGCGCAGCACGATCGCGAGCAGCGTGA
Organism: Alphaproteobacteria bacterium 65-37; assembly: GCA_001897995.1. Lineage (GTDB taxonomy): Bacteria > Pseudomonadota > Alphaproteobacteria > Reyranellales > Reyranellaceae > Reyranella. Next base: position 29,834 of record MKRV01000294.1, read on the forward strand.
ATATCGGCACCCGTTTTGCCGTTCATGCCACGGTGATGGGGCGCATGACGCTGCTGGAGATGAGCGACGCCGAGCTCGGCGAACTGTTCGGCGATCAACCCTTTGAACGCTTCACCAAGCATACGCCCGTCACGCTGGGAGACCTGAAGGCCGTGTTGGCCGAGGATCGCGTCCGTGGCTATGCCGTGAGCCAGAGCTACTTCGAGGCCGGCGTCAGCGCGGTGGCCGCCCCGGTGCGCGACAGCGCCGGCCATATCGTGGCTGCCATCAACGTCACGGCGGTGAACGCCCATATCGACGAGCAGGCCATGCACGGTGAGCTGAAGGATCAGGTCCTGAAGGCCGCTGCCGAGATATCGCGCTGGCTGAGCCGCGGCGGCGGCAGTGCCGGCAATGGGACGTTGTCAAAGTAAGTGCAGTGCTTTCCAGAACGGAGGATCGAACCATGCCTGATACTACCCTTACGCAGCCCTCGAGTGCGCTCGCAAGCGAGATGCAGGCCCACATGGGCCTGTTCACCGACAAGACCTTCGATTGGGATGCCTTTCCGGCGAGCCGGGGCTTTCCCGATCTGCTGCGGGCGCAGCTTCGCTACATCGGCGCCGGCGGATCGCCCAAGTCGAACGATCCGACGACCATGAAGGCCGAGCACTTCACCTTCAGCCTGGTGAACCAGCCGATCGGCAAGTTCGCGGCCTCGCACGCCCACGAGGTCGTCGAGCATTTCTTCATCCTGCAGGGCGTGCTGACGATCGGCACGGTCTGGGGCGACGAGGTGGTCGAGGTGAAACTCGGTCCGAAGGACATGGTGCTGAACAAGGTCGGTCGCCCGCACGGTTTCCGCAACGACGGTATCGAGCCGGTCCTGATGCAGATCACGGTGGGCAGCGGCACGCCGGAGGCGCCAGTCCATGTCTGTCACCCCAAGAACAAGGACCTCGAACTGTCCCGCCGTTTCGGTGCACCGGGCCCCGAGAAGATCCATCACTTCTCGCCTGAGAGCACCGACCGCCGGCACCAGGAGCTGGCCTCGCAAGTCGTGCGGTACCGCGACCGCACGCCGGTGTGGGACAAGGCGGGCTTTGCGCGCCTTGCCTATATCGGTGAGGGTGGGGCGCCGGCCGTCACCTATCGCATGGACATGATTCGTCTGCCGCGCGGCGTGGCGGTGCGGCCGTACGTCCGCGACGTCGAGGACGTGTACTTCGTTCTCGAGGGTGTGGTGACCGTTGGCTGGGAGCAGGACGGCGAGATCGTCGAGCGGCGGCTCGGCACGCGCGACCTGATGTTCAACCCGGCCGGTCGGCCGCACTACTTCCGCAACGACGGCGCCGTCGACGCCGAGTTCACGATGGTGGTCGGCTCGCCCAAGCCGGAGACGGTCGTCTTCGAAGCCGCATGATGGCCAAGACCCTCGACGCCAAAGCTCTCGACGGGACCTCGGCGACCTTCAGCTATCTCGATCAGGGCCGCGGTGCGGCCCTGGTGCTGTTGCACGGTATCGGTTCGGCCGCCCG
>MKRV01000295.1 GCA_001897995.1 Alphaproteobacteria bacterium 65-37
GATGCCGACGACTGGAAGGGCATGATCCTGGGCCAGTTCCGCGCCTTCGCGCTGCAGACGATCAACGGCCTCGCGGCCGAGAACGACCAAACCTGAAAAGGACGGGAGGAACCCCCATGAAGTTTCGCCATCTGCTCGGCGCCCTGGCCGGCCTGCTGCTTGCGGCGCCGGCATCGGCGCAATCGACGCTCAAGATCGTGATGCATTCCGATCTCAAGATCCTCGATCCGATCTGGGCGTCGGCACAGATCAGCCGCACCCACGGCTACATGGTCTACGACACGCTGTTCGGTCTCGACGGCGATCTCAAGCCGCAGCCGCAGATGGTCGATCGCTGGACGGTCGATGCGGCCGGCATGGTCTATACATTCACTCTGCGCCAGGGCCTCGCCTGGCACGACGGCACGCCGGTGACGGCCGAGGATTGCATTGCCTCGCTGAAGCGCTGGGGCAGCCGCGACGTCATGGGCATCAAGCTGATGGCGCATGTGAAGGAGCTGTCGGCCCCCGACGCGCGAACGATCCGGCTCGAACTCACCAAGCCCTATGGCCTGGTCGTCGATTCGCTCGCCAAGCCGGCCGGCATCGTGCCGTTCATGATGCCCAAGCGCATCGCCGACGCGCCGGCGACCCAGCAGATCAAGGACGCGACCGGCTCGGGGCCCTTCATCTTCAAGGCCGACGAATGGCGACCGGGCGACCGGGTCGTCTATGTGAAGAACCCCAACTACGTGGCGCGCGCCGAGCCGCCGGCCAACTTCGCCGGCGGCAAGGTCGCCAAGCTCGACCGCGTCGAATGGATGTCGATCCCCGATCCGCAGACGGCGGTGAATGCCCTGGAGAACGGCGAGATCGATGCGCTGGAATCGGTAGCGCACGATCTGCTGCCGCTGGTCGAGAAGCGCAAGGGCATCGAGGTGCAACGCGGCGCCTATGCCAGCCAGTATGCGCTGCGGCCCAACTGGCTCCATCCGCCGTTCAACGATCCGCGGATGCGCCAGGCCTTGGGCTATGCGATCGACCAGAAGGGCTACCTGGAAGCCGCCGTCGGCGATCCCAAGTTCTGGCGGCTCTGCAAGACCTACTATGGCTGTGGCACGCCGCTCGCCTCGGACGCCGGCACGAACGGCCTGCTCGAAGACAATGCCGACAAGGCGCGCGCTTTGCTCAAGGAAGCCGGCTACGATGGCCGGCCGATCGTGCTCCTGCAGGTGAGCGACATCGCCTCGCTGGCCAATCTCGCGCCGGTCGCCAAGGCGCAACTCGAGCGGGTCGGCTTCAAGGTCGATATGCGGTCGGCCGACTGGCAGACCCATATTTCCCGCGTGCTGCGCAAGGAGCCGCCCGAGGATCGCGGCTGGAACGTCACGCTGTCCAGCACCGGCGTGTTGGACGTGGTGAACCCGGTGACGTCGCTGTTCCTCAACTCGGCCTGCGACAAGGCTTCGGCGGGCTGGCCGTGCGACGCGAAGATCGAGGAGCTGCGCGACGCCTTCGCGCTCGAGCCCGACGCCGCCAAGCGCAAGGCGATCGCCGAACAGATCCAGGCCCGCGGCCTGGAGCTCGGCACGCACTACCCGCTGGGCGAATGGTACAGCGCCTCGGCCGTCAGCACGCACACCAAGGGCTGGCTGCGCCCGCCCTCGTCGACGGTCTTCTGGAACGTCGAGGTCGCGAAGCGCTGAGGTGACATCTCAAAGACCGTGTCATCCCGAGGCCCTTCGACAAGCTCAGGGTAAACTCCACCGAGGGACCTTTCCTGATCAGGAAAGGTCCCTCGCTATCGCTCAGGATGACAGCTTGTTCGTAGCGGCGTCAGCGCCGCAGGAAGAATTGGATCGGCACGACGATTTCGAGGCTCTCGCCCGGTTGATCGGACGGCAGAGCCGGCAAGGGCTGGGCGCGCTGCAGAAGTTCGAGGCCTTCCTGGTCGAGGGCGGCGACACCGGAGGCGCGCTCGATGCGGGCGGCCAGCACGCGGCCATCTCGGCTCATGGTGAAGCGGACATAGGTCACGCCTTCCTGGCGGGCACGCTGCGCCTCCGACGGATAGCGCTTGTGACGTTCGAGGTGACGCAGCAGCAGGCCCTTCCAGTTCGGCAGACCTGGCGAGGGCGGCTGCGGGGCAGCGCCCGGCGCGGGAGCCGCCGGTGCGGCGGCCTGTTCGGGCGCCGCCTGCGGCGCGGCGGGCTTGGGCTGCGGCGGCTTGCGCTCGACCTTCTTCTCCGGTGGCTTGGGCGGCGGTGGCTTGAGGTCGACCGGCGGCGGCGGCTCAGGGTCGGGCAGCACCACCTCGGCCTTCACTGGCGGCGGCATTTCCACGGGCGGCGGCGGTTCGGGCTCGGGGATCACTTCGCTGAGCTCCGGGCCGGGCGGAGCCTCGGTGGGAGTCGAGGCCGGCGCCGCGGGCATCGGCGCCATCTCGACCATCACCGCGGCCGGCGGCGGCGAATAGATCGGCTCGGCATGGGTCCAGCCGAGCGCAAAGCCGACCGCGCCGGCATGCGCGGCCAGCACGACGGCAAATGCTCCCCCCCAGCGCAGCCCCTCGTTCATTGCTCCAGCCCGACCAGGGCGACCTTGAGGTAGCCCGCTGCCCGCAGCACGTTCATCGCCTGCATCAGCTCGCCGTAGGGCACGGTCTTGTCGGCGCGCAGGAAGATCCGTTCTTCCTTCTTGTTGCCCGTCGCTTCGTCCAGCGCCTTGCCCAGCGCCTCGCGGGTCACCGGCTGTTCCTTCAGCACGAAGGAGAGATCGGTCTTCAGGGTGAGATAGAGCGGTGTCTCCGGTTTCTGCTGCCGCTCCGCCGTCGAGGCCGGCAGGTCGACCGGCACGTCGACCGTAGCGAGCGGTGCGGCCACCATGAAGATGATCAGAAGCACCAGCATGACGTCGATGAAGGGCGTGACGTTGATCTCGTGGTTTTCCTGGAGATCGTCCGAGCCGTGGTCGAGCTTGACCGACATCTAGCGCGCCCCCCGCTTGCCCGCGTCGCGCGACACCAGGCGCAGGACGGCGGCCGACGTGTCGCCGACCAGCGCACGATAGGCGGCGATGCGGCGCGAGAAGTGATTGTAGATCACCACCGCGGGAATGGCCGCCGCGAGGCCGAGCGCGGTCGCCAGCAGCGCCTCGGCGATACCGGGCGCCACCACGGCGAGGTTGGTCGTCTGCGATTTCGAGATGCCGATGAAGGAGTTCATGATGCCCCACACCGTGCCGAACAGGCCGACGAATGGCGCCGTGGCACCGATGGTCGCCAGCACACCGGTACCCTTCAGCATCCGGCGACCGGCCGCGGCTTCCAGCCGCTCCAGCCGCGACGCGACGCGCTCCTTCAGCCCGTCACGGTCGTCGTCGTTGCCGGCGCTGAGCTTGTGCTCCGCCTGGGCGGCAGCGACGAGGTCGCTGGCCGGCGCGGCGTCGAGCGACGGGGCCCCGTCGACGGCGGTGAGCAGGCGCGCTTGCCGCCGGAACGCCGTGGCGAGTTCGAGGCTCTTGGCGATGAACACTGTCCAGGTGATCACCGACGCGATCACCAGGCCGATCATCACGGCCTGCACCACCCAGTCGGCCGCCATGAACATGCCAAGCACCGAGAGATCGCGCGGCAGTCCCGGCCGGCGCAGAACCGGTCTGCGCCATCGCAAGCGGCGGCAGCAGAGATGCCAGCAGAAGGGAGAACAGAACAGCCAGACGAATGATACGCATAGGACGAAGCCAGCCTCAGGATTGATGGGAGAGACGCGCCAGCGGACGCAGCCAGCAAGCGCGCCAGGTCGATTTGCGGACCACGGCGACGGCGCCCATGCTCTGCAGTGTAACCCAGGGCGGCGGATCGGAGTCCGCGCCCTCATGTCCCACCGCCGGCAAGGCGAAGCCGCAACTGATCATGGCAGCCATGAGCAGCAGGAAGACATGGTCATGCATGCTGCCGCTCGCGGGCAGGTTCGGGCTTGCGCTGTTCGAGCTTCACCGCCGTCAAGGCAGCCAAGGCTGCGCCGAGGAGAAGCATCAGATCCATACCGGCGACCGGCTGCAGGGCGCGCTGTGCGATGCTGCGGCCGAGATGATCGCCGGTCGTGATCCAGTTCAAGGCGACCGCCGCAATGGCGAGAACGGCGATCGTCCAGCTCTGCTCGATCCAGGCGCGTCGCGGCCGGCTCCAGGCATGGCCGAAGCTCGCCAGCCAGACGAGATAGAATGTCCAAACTTCGAGTGCGGCGCGATCCGCACCGGCGAACGTCGCACCGGCCGGTAGCAGCCGGTTGACGACGAAGAACGCCAAGGTGGCGACGACGATGCCGGTGACGCTGCCCACGGCCAGGCCCTGTACGATGGGCACGCCGCGCAAACCGAGCTGCGTGTGGCGGCGCCGGCGCGACTCCAGCCAGAACAGGAACCCCGTGGCGATCAGCACGCAGCCGAGCAGGCCCAGGGCAAAATAGACCCAGCGCAGGGTCCAGTGCTTGAACTGGATGAAATGCAGCCCCGAGATGAAGCGCTGCGCTGCCCCGACCGGCCCCATCTCGAAGCGCTGCAGCACCGCGCCCGTCACGCCGTCGAAGTAAACGACGTCCATCCGCAGGGCGACGACATCCTGATAGGCCCGCCAGATGTCGACGACGGCAGCAGCATCACCGGGATTGCGGATGCGCAGATACATCGGCTCGTCGCCGCCCCATTGGCGCCGCGCCTCGGCGATCATGGCGTCGAGCGAGGCGAGCGGCGCCGCCTGGTTGGCCTTCGGACGGGTGTAGGTGCCCCAGGTCTCGCGATTGAACCGCTCGGTCTCGCCGCCATAGGCGGTCTGCCAGACCGAGGGGAAATAGAGAGAGAAGAAAATGATCAGGCCCGACAGCGAGATGATGAAATGAAACGGCAGGCCGAGCACGCCGGCGAGATTGTGCAGATCGAGGATCGACCGCCGCGCCTTCTTTTCCGGCCGGAAGGTGAAGAACTCGGCGAAGATCTTGCGATGGATCACCACGCCGGTGACGCAGAGCGCCAGCATCGCCATGCCGGCGAGGCCGACCACCCAATAGCCGATGTCCCAGATCCTGAGATGCAGGCTGTAATGGAAGGGATAGAGAAAGCGTGTGCCGGCAAACGTTCCCGGATCGGGCAGCGCCGCACCCGTCGCAGGATCGAGGATGCCGACGACGAAGCCGTCCTTGCCGCGATAGGCCTCGCGGAAGACCGGCTGCCGCTCGGTCGGATACAGGACCGACCACGCGCCGGACTTGGCCGCGACGGCCGCGTCGATCGAGGGTCGCATGGCATCGAGCGAGGCCGTCTCGTGCGGCAGGGCGATCCGCGTCGTCGGTGCCATCCAGCGGTCGATCTCGCGATCGAACACCGAGAGCGAGCCCATCCAAAAGATCACGAACAGCACCCCGCCCAGTACGACACCGGCCCAGGTGTGCAGCCAGTTCATCGAGGCGCGGAAGGTCGGTTCCATCTCAGCTGCCCGTCAACCGCATCAGGCCGAGCGCAGCGCCCCACGACGCGCTGCCGGCGACGGCGAGCACCAGGCAGAGCCTCGCCAGCGAGCGCTCGGCGAAAGCCCAGATCAGCAGTCCGAGATAGAGCAGAAAGGCCAGCATCGAGGCCAAGATCACGGCCTCGCTGCGCGGCATCCCGCCGGTGATGAACAGGATCACCGCCGTCAGCGCCGCCAGGCCGGCAGCGACGGCATAGCCGCCGCCGATGGCAGCGAGCAGGCGAAGGAC
>MKRV01000296.1:0-1125 GCA_001897995.1 Alphaproteobacteria bacterium 65-37
GAGCCTGGCGCAACGCTACGAATGTGTGGGCGACGTGCGAGGCCGCGGTCTCTTCCTCGGACTGGAGATCGTGCAGGACCGCGCGACCCGGGAGCCCGACCATGAGCTCGGCGCTGCCATTGCCCGGGAAGCCTTCCAGCGGGGCCTCAACATGAACATCGTCAAGCTGCCCGGCATGGGCGGCGTCTTTCGCATCGCGCCGCCGCTTACGATTTCCGAAGACGAGATCGACCTCGGCCTTTCCATCCTTTCCGAAGCGATCGGCGACGAAGTGTCGGCGCGCCGGAAAGCTCGCTGACGCTGCAGCGGGCCGTCCCGGCAGTCGGCCCCAGGGAGTGACGTACTTGGGATGGCGTATTAGGGATGGCGGGCCGGCGCCACGAGCCCGACGATGGCGGTGGCGTTCGGCTGGTTCTCCAGGTCGAGGGCGAGCTGTTTCAGGCGATCGGCATCGCCCCGGCCGAGAAGGGCGCCGACATTGGCGTGGAACTTTCGTTCGACGTCTTCGCGCGTCACCGGATTCTCGGGACTGCCGCGGCGATTGTGGACCTCGCGCTCGAAGCGGCGGCCGTCGCGGGTGGTGACGGCGAGCCGCGCGGCATGGCGGAAAGCCGGGCCTTTCTGCTCCAGCCCCTCGTCGAGATGGATCTTGATGCGCGCGATGAAGGCGAGTGTCCCGGCGTCCGCGATCCTGTCTTCGGCATAGTCGGCGACCGAGACGTCGCCGCGCAGCGCCATGACGGCAAGCCCGTAGAACATGTTCATCTGGGCCGCGGTGACGCCCGCCGGACGGTAATCCCAGGCTGTGTGGACGAAGGTCATGCGGCCACAACCGACAGCGATCGTGGCGATGTCCTGGCCGGCAATGCGCTCTTCGACCAGCACGGCGCGTAAGGCATCGAGCGCGGAATGGATGCTGGTGACGTTGGGGTACATCTTGAAGCCGACTTTCGCGACTTCCCAGTCGTCGCCGAGTCCCTCGAGCAGTCGCGCCGGATTCGGCGTCCGCGAGAAGGCGCTGAGGAAGCCGCCATAGCCGGCCTCGACGACATCGGCGATGCCGGTGAAGCCTTTCTTTGCGAGCAGCGCGGCTTGCAGGCCGGCCTGGGCGGCACGGCCGGCATG
>MKRV01000296.1:1208-8978 GCA_001897995.1 Alphaproteobacteria bacterium 65-37
GGCCGGCATCGAGCTTCAGCAGACGGCCGGCCGTGGCAGCGGCCACGAAAGCACCAGATGTGCCTTGCGGATGAAAGCCGTTGAGGAAGAGGGAAGTGGTCGCGGCATTGCCGATCCGGATGCCGACCTCGGCACCGAGCGCAATGGCGTCGGCGATGTCCCGGCCGGTCAGCGTGCCGTCGGCTTCGGCCAGCGCCAATGCTGTAGGCACGGCGAGCGAGTTGGGATGCAGGATCGACTCCTTGTGGATGTCGTCCATCTCGAAGGCGTGGCCCGCCGTGCTGTTGACCAGCACGGCGTTCGCGAGCCCGGTCCGGTGACCGCTGTTCCAGATCGAGGCCCGCGGATTGCCGCCTTCCTCCACGACCATGTCGCGGACATGCCGGGTCCAGGGAAGCGTCGAGCCGTGCAGGCACACACCGAGCCCGTCGAGGAAGCTGAGCTGCACGCGATCGATGACGCTGCCGGGAATCGCTTCAGCCGGCGTATCGGCCGCGAAGCGGGCCAGGTCGCGCGTCGCGTCGGCGAGAATGGGCTTTACCGAACTGCTCATGTCCCCTCGCGATGCAGAAGAGGCGGGCCGGATGGCCCGTCACATTGCGGTCCAGCGTTCCCTGTGGCACGGTCCGCGCCCGATGCAAAGACCAAGCAACCCTTACTCCAGTGCTGAAATCGATCGCGCCTCGCACGAGCGCGAGAACGACGAACGCATGATCGAGCTGGCATCGTCCGGCGAGGCGCGGTTCGTCCCGATCGACAGCGAACGCAACCTGGTCAAGACCGGCGGCCATCCCGAGGCGGTGTTCCTGCAGGGCATGATGGCGCGCGCCGTCGTGGGCTCCAGCGAGACCAAGATCTTCCTCGGCTACATCGAAGGCACCCCGTACTTCGCCGTCGACGTCACCGGCCTCGAGACGCCGCTCGCCGAGATGGGCGAGTTCGTCGATCTGCGCCAGGTCGGCGCGCTGCTGTTCGGCCGCGAAGGCTCGGTCCTCGCCTACGCCCGCGGCATGACCTACTGGCACCGTCGGCACCGGTTCTGCGGCGTCTGCGGGTCGCCGACCCGCATTTCGCGCGGCGGCCATGTCCGTACCTGCACCAACGACACCTGCAAGACCGAGCATTTCCCGCGGACCGATCCGGCGGTGATCATGCTGGTCCATCATGGCGACAAGTGCCTGCTGGGACGCGGCAAGCAGTTCCCGCGCGGCATGCATTCCACACTGGCGGGCTTCGTGGAGCCGGGCGAGAGCTTCGAGGATGCGGTGGCCCGCGAGGTTTACGAAGAAGTGCGCGTCAAGGTGAAGAACGTCATCTACCGATCCTCGCAACCCTGGCCGTTTCCGGCCTCGGTGATGATCGGCTTCCATGCCGAGGCCGAGTCGCTCGACTTCAGCGTCAACGAGTCCGAGCTGGCGAGCGCTCGCTGGATGAGCCGCGAGGACCTGCGCCCCGAGAACCTGCCCAAGGACGGCTCGTTCTTCATGCCGCGCCGCGATTCGATCGCCCGACGGCTGATCGAGGAGTGGCTGGGCCACGAAGCCGGCCCTTCCATCAACGGTTAGGCCCATCAACGGTTAAGCCCATCGACGGCTAGGCCGGCCGACGGCTGAGAATAGGAGATAGCGCCTGATGACCGCCCAACTCTTCACTCCGGTAGAGCTCGGCGGCGTCACGCTGCCCAACCGCATTGTCGTCTCGCCGATGTGCCAGTATTCGGCGGTCGACGGCAGCGCCCAGCCCTGGCACCAAGTGCATTACGGCATGCTCGCAATGTCGGGCGCCGGACTCCTGTGCCTCGAAGCCACGCATGTCGAGCGCGACGGCCGCATCACCCAGGGATGCCTCGGCCTCTACAGCGACGAGAACGAAGCCGCCCTGAAGCCGGTGATCGATTGGGTGCGTGGCTGGATGCCGGGCGTGAAGATCGGCGTCCAGCTCGCCCATGCCGGGCGCAAGGCCTCGGCACAGCGGCCGTGGAAAGGCGGCGGGCCGCTGACCCAGGCCGACGCACCTGATCTCCCCTGGACGACTTATTCGGCCTCGGCGCTGGCTTACGATCCGGCCGCCAAGTGGCACACGCCGGTGGCGCTCGACACCGTCGGCCTGAAGCGGGTGAAGCAGGCTTTCGTCGATGCGGCCCTGCGCAGCGCGCGGCTCGGCCTCGACGTGATCGAGCTGCATGGCGCACACGGCTACTGCCTCAATCAGTTCCTGTCGCCGCTCAGCAACCATCGCAGCGACGAGTATGGCGGCACGATGGAAAAGCGCCGCCGCTTTCCCCTCGAGGTCTTCGAGGCCGTCCGCAAGATCTGGCCGGCCGACAAGGCGCTGGGCATGCGGCTCTCGGCCGTCGAATGGGTCGAGGGCGGCCTCACGATCGAGGACACGGTCGAAACGGCACGGCAACTGAAGGCGCTGGGCTGCGATTTCGTCGATGTCAGCTCGGGCGGCAACTCGCCGGGGCAGAAGATCAAGATCGAGCCCGGCTACCACGTGCCCTTCGCCGCCCGCGTGCGCCGCGAGGCCGGCATCAAGACCTGGGCAGTCGGTTTAATCACCGAACCGGAGCAGGCGGAGCGGATCATCGTCAACGGCGAGGCCGACTGCACCGCGCATGCCCGGCCTTTCCTGCTCGATCCGCGCTGGGCCTGGAACGCGGCCCGAGCGTTGGGTGTCGAACCCCCGTCGCTGCCGCTGCCGGCGGTGCGGGCCTCGACCATCCTGCCGTTCAAGCCGAAGGCGTCAGTCTCGAGGGCTGCCGACTAGAGGGGGGCATGGGCTTATTGCGTCGGGCACGCTATTTTGCCGGCCGATGCCACCTGATGTCAGCCAACCCTCATCGCCGCCCGCCGAGCCTCCCAAGAAGCCGGAGTCGCTGCCGCCAGCACCCGTCGTGGCGACGCCTGTTCCAGAACCCGCGCCTGAACCTGCACCGGCACCGCCGGCGCCCGCTTCCGCGGCTCCAGCCGCCGGCCTGACACCGCGCGAGACCAGCCGCCTGCACCGGCTGATCACGGTCGGCGGCACGATCCTGGGGCTTTTCATCTTCTGGGAGGTCTTCACCACCTTCGTGATCTACACGGACGACGCCTATGTGCGGTCCGACCTGGTGGCGCTGGCCCCTGAGATCACCGGCCGGATCATTGCCGTGCACGTCGTCGACAACCAGCCGGTCAAGAAGGGCGACAAGCTCGTCACCATCGATCCGGTGCCGTTTCAGCTCGTCGTCAACCAGACCCAGGCCCAGATCGACCAGGCGAAAGCGCTCCTGAAGTCCTCGCAGGAGGAACTCAGCACCGCGCAAGCCGCGCTGGCGTCCGCCGCCTCGGCCAACACCTACGCCGCGCAGGAGCAGGCGCGCTTTGCCGACCTGGCCAGAAACCAGTACGCGCCACGGGCCGAGCTCGATCGTGCCAACGATGAATTGCGCCGCTCCCAGGCCGAGATGACGATCTCCCAGGTCGCGATTTCCAAGGCGCAGACTGGCATCGTCGCACACGAGGCTGCCCTGGCGCTTGCCATCGCCGAGAACGCCACGGCGCAATGGAAGCTCGACCGTACGCAGGTCGTGGCGCCGGTCGACGGCACCATCACGAACCTGACCCTGCAGCCGGGCGACACCGCCACTATCAACGAGCCGATGATCGGCATCGTCGATGCCAATGCCTGGCGGATCATGGCCAACTACAAACAGTACTACATCCGCGATTTCGAGATCGGCGGCACGGCCTGGGTGTGGCTGGACAGCCAGCCCTGGCATCTGCACCGCGCCAAGATCACCGGCATCGCCCGCGGCATCAGCCGCAATCCCGGGCCCGACAAGCTTCTGCCTTATGTCGCGCCGACCACCGACTGGATTCGCCTGCAGCGGCGGATTCCCGTGACCATCGTGCTGGTCGATCCGCCGCCCGATCTCAAGCTCTACATGGGCGCCGATGCCCGCACGGTAATTTTCCCGTGAAGGTTTCCTATGCCCGGGGGGTCATCGAGGATTTCGCCGAAGGCGCGCGCATGGTCCAGCAGACCTTGTCCGGCTTCTGGCGGGAAGTCGGCGAGCTGGGCAGCAATCCGGCGCAGACCCGGCAAGGGCTGGTCGCGGCAGCAGCGGTCCTTCTGGCGACGACCGTGTCGCTTGCCCTCGAGGTCGATTCGCCCTGGTGGGCGGCGATCAGCGGGTTCATGTCGCTGATGTCGACGGGGGCCGCCTCGTTCCGCCGCGGCATCCTGCGCCTCACCGGCACGATCGCCGGCGCGATCCTGGGGTTCCTGGTGGCGCGCTGGCTGCCCTACGACCACTTCGCGCTCTATCTCTTCCTGGCCGCCACGACGATGCTGGGGGTGATCGCCATGCAGGTCAGCCCACACGGGCTGGCCTGGCTGTTCATGACGATCACGTCGAGCCTGGTGCTGCTGACAAGCCTGAACGACCCGGTCCAGGCCTACTCGATCGCCTTCTATCGCGTCTTCGATGTCGCGATCGGTGTCGGCTCGGCATTGGTCGTCGCCAACGTCATGCAGGATTGGCACGCTGACCGACCGCCGACGGCGCCGGGCTGGCGACATCTGCTGGGCGCGCAATGGCCGGCCGTCCTGCATGGGATGCGCTCGGCGATCGCCGTCGTGGTGGTCCTGGCGGTCTGGATCATGGTCGACCTGCCGGACGTTACGGAAATGGCGGTCACCATCGCCGTGGTGATGGCCGCCCCCCTGGTCGCCGACAGCAGCGTCGACACACGGCACAAGGTGGCCGAGAAATCGTTGCATCGCTTCATCGGCTGCGTGCTGGGCGGCATCGTGGCGCTCGCCTGCCTCGCCCTGCAGGTCGAGTCCTTCATCTGGTGGCTCGCCATGATCGCCGGAGTCGTCTGGATGGGCATGCATATCCAGGTCGGCCGCCACGGTGTCGGCTATGTCGGCACACAATTCGCCTTCGTCTTCGTCATCACCATGATCCAGGGCGATGCGCCGCCGTCGAGCATCATGCCCGGCGTCGACCGCTTTGCCGGCATCACGGGCGGTCTTGGTGTCCTGATGATCGTGTCGCTGCTGCTGTGGCCGAGCGCGGAGGAGATCAAAACGGAGCGGCAGAACTGAAGAAGGGGATGCCCAACATGGACCGGACCAAAGTCGACCTGCCGCTGCTCGGTGGATGCGTCTGCCGGGCCGTTCGCTACAGCCTGAACGGCGCCCCCTTGCTGGTCTATGTCTGCCACTGCCACGACTGCCAGTCGGTTTCGGGATCGGCCTATATCCTGTCGGTGATGGTAAGGGGCGCCGATTTGGCGATGACCGGCCCGGTTGAAATCTTCACCCGCCGGACGCGACGCGCGCGGGATGTCCAATACAGGGTGTGCGCCGAGTGCCGCTGTGGGTTGACTGCAAACTACGCGGAGTCCACCGACTTCACGAGCCTACGGGCCGGCTCGCTCGATGACGCAAGCTGGGCGGTTCCCATCGCGCAAACATCGGTGGCGAGCGCCATTCCGTGGGCGGTGATCCCCGGAGTCGAGCAGGTCGATCCCAAGGCATTCGACTACAGGAAGCTGAGCGCGGCATGGGTCGCGACGGCACCGGTCTTCGCCCACCGCTGACGCTGCACACGATCAGCGCATCTCGGGGAATGGATGGTATTTCAGCGTTCGATCGCCACAGGCGGTGTGGCTCGAGAACGCCTGCTGCGGCATGCCGTTCCTGATCGTGACCGCCGTGACGGCATAAGCCGGTCCACTGTTTGTCCGGCCGGGCACCGTCCGGCGTACGCAAACGAGATGAAGCTTCTCCGCCGAACGAAAGACCATCTCGTCGGAAATCTCCGAGCCGGGGACCGAGGGCAGGCTCCTGAGATAGTCGAGCGCGGCCTCGGCCAGGGCCCGGCGCAACGCCGTCGAGGGCGGGCCGACATTGTCGTAGTCCGGGGCCTGGGGCTGCGCCTGGGCAGGTCCCGCGAGGGCTGCCAGGGCAAGGACAGGAACGAGCAGGATCGATCTTCGCGTGCTGGCTCGAGGCAATGGACAACCCTCTCGACGATGGCAAACGCATACTCGTTCGCTGGGAACGGCGCTACGCCTCCGGCCAGTAGATGCCACCTGCACGATCCCTGCCGTTTCGGACCGCGATCCATGCAAACGGGTGCGACGGCGTAGTCCGAGGCAGTACTTGTTCGCGCGACGCCAGCCGTTAGGTTGCGGCGATGACGAGCAGCGCGCCCCCGCCGGTGGACCGGACCTTGCGGGCCATTCTTTCCATCATCTTTTCCGTCCTCTGCTTCTCCGTTCTGAACGCCATTTCCAAGACGTTGAGCCAGACCTTCCCCGTCATCGAGGTGATCTGGGGCCGCTACATCTTTGCCTTCATCTTCATGCTGGCGCTGTTCCTGCCGCGCAGTGGAATGAACCTGTTTCGGTGGCACAACGTTCCGAGCCAGATCGTGCGCGGCCTGCTGCTGTTCTTCTCGTCGTTCCTGTATTTTCACGGCATCGCCTACCTGCCGCTGGCGACGGCGGCGTCGATCTCGCTCACCAGCCCGCTGGTGGTGACGGCGCTGTCCTCGAAGTTCCTGGGGGAGGCCGTCGGCCCGCGCCGCTGGGCGGCCTGCTGTGTCGGCTTCATCGGGGCGCTGATCGTGGTACGGCCGGGCCACGCCAACTTCGAGATGCACTCCCTGCTGATCGTCGGCAGCACGCTTTGCAGTTCGCTCTATCAGCTCTTCTCGCGCCGCTACGGCCAGACCGAGCGGCCGGATGCATCGGCCACGATGGCGACCATCGTCGGCACCGTCGTGGCTACCCCGTTGCTGCCTTTCGAATGGGTGACGCCGACCTTGGGTTGGCACTGGCTGCTGTTCGTCGGCATGGGCGTGGCGGCGGGAGTCGGGCACTACTTCCTGACGATCGCCTACAGCCAGGCGCCGGCCGCGGTGGTGGCACCGTTCAACTACATGCAGCTCCTGGGCGCGGCGCTCCTGGGCTACCTCGTGTTCCAGGACATTCCCGACTTCTGGACCTGGGTCGGCGCGGCGGTGATCGTGAGCTCGGGCCTCTATCTCGGCCACATCGAGCGCCAGCGCTACCGCGCGTTGATGGCCAGGAAGTAGTGCTCACCTGCTGTTGACCGCCAGCTGAGCAGCAAACGCCCGCTTGTAGGCGGGCCGCGCTTCGCCGCGCGCGACGTAGGCGGCGAGGGGTGGATGCTCGTCGAGAAGGCCGGAGGATCGCAGCCGGAGCAGCACCGACACCATCATCAGGTCGGCCGCACTGAACGCGCCATCGAGCCAGTCGGCGTGCCCCAAGCGCGCGGCAAGCTGGGCGAGCCGGGTGCGGATCCTGTCCTCGACCAGCGGCAGGCGCTCCTCGGCCCAGGGTTTGTTGCTCTCCAGGATCCTCGCAGTTGCCAGGTCGAGGATCGGCGGCTCCACCGTGTTGACCGCGGCAAACATCCAGGCGATCGCCCGCGCCCGAGCATCGGCATCGGTCGGCAGGAGGCCGCCATGGCGCTCGGCGATATGGAGGACGATCGCGCCGGTTTCGAAGAGGGCGAGATCGCCTTCCTCGTAGGTCGGGATCTGCCCAAACGGGTGAAGCGCCAGATGCGCAGGCTCCTTCATGGCGCGGAACGACACGAGGCGAACGTCGTAGGGCTGGCCCACTTCTTCGAGCGCCCAGCGCACGCGCGTATCGCGGGCCAATCCTTTGCCACCGTCGGGGGAGCGTTCAAAGGCGGTGATGATGATGGTCATCGCAAGACGTCTCCGAATTTGCCCTTGGTTTT